>JBASAV010000137.1:0-11679 GCA_049650785.1 Lewinella sp.
GATGGGGTCTACCTACAGAAACTGACCGTTTACCCCCCCGACACCGCCGGCGTACGCCAACAGGTGGATGCGACCCTTCTCTACGATCGGGTCTTTCCCTTTTACCCGGACGACGAACGCGCAAGCGGCTACCGGGTACAGTTCACCCCGCCGGGAAATCCGGACGCGGAAAATTTCGTATCCCTGAACCGCTACTACCGGGGCGACACGACGCTCGAGCTGATGGGAGAAGAACATGACGCCATTGTATTCGACCTGCAGGGGGAAGTCAGCCTGCGCGATCCACGGGAGGGGGACATCAGCCCCACCTTCACGGGCTACGAGATATACGCCCGGAATCTCGGCCTGGTCGAGTACCGACGCGAACTGGGAGCCGGCGGGGTGGCCGGCGGGCGTCTCGTCAAACGGCTAACCATGGAAGAATTTTTGGGTGGCGAGCCGGCACATCTGCCTGGGGATGAATGAGTAGTTCATCGAGCGACGGTCAACCGGGCAACCCGTTTACCCACGCGTAGATAGTACAGACCCGTGGCCAAACCATCCAGCGAGATATCCTGGTGCTCCCCGCGGACAGCCCCCGAGCGAACGGCCTGCCCCGTACTACCAAACAGTATATAGGTTGCGTCGTTATCCCCGGCCGGTAAGCTGATGGTAACGTAGCTACCCGCTGGATTTGGAAATATTTTCAGCGCTGTCGCGACCTGCCCATCCGGTTTCCCGATCGAGGTTGGAAGGGAACAGACGTAGCTATCAAGTTTGTCAATGCGGGCCCGTAGCACGGAAGCCATAAAGTCCAATTGCTCCGAACTGGAGTTAAGCGTTGCCGGCCAGCGTGCCGCCTCCCGGCGAAAGGCTCCGCTCTCCTCTAGGGTCGCCATTGCGTTTGTGACCCGGGCAATAAGAGAATCTGGATGTAAAAGTCCCTCCCGGAGATTTTCGTACCGGTCACACAATTGATCCGTGAAGTCGTCGGGGTACTGTTCCCTCAGGCGCCGGAACAGGAAATTCTCGGAGAAGTGATCGAACGACGAGTAGCGTTTGCCCTCGTGGTTGGTACCGATTCCGGCGTCCATATCCCAGGGAACGAAAAAGAAGGGGCTCGACTCGTCGTAGCGACCCAGGAAGGTATTTTTTGAAACGTTGTCCGTCAGCGACAGCGCATTTACGAAAAGCAGGTAGTCGATCACATTCGCCAGATCGATACGTCGGGCGGCTTCCTGCTGGAATTCGCTATTTGTAGCGGAACCGCTGAATCGAATAAAATCCTTAAGCTCCTCCCACTCTACCTCGTCGGGCTCCGGATGTTTCACTTCCCATCCCGCCCATTTATCGCCTTTGATTCGATCGGCGGGAACAGCCTTTAGAGAGGTAGCGTCAGTATAGTCCTCGCTCTTGAACAAAAGGCCACGTACCTCATCGTCTTTGAGCTTTTTTAGTTTCAGTAGCTTCCGATCGACCTGTTCCCCGAGCGTACAGAGTCCCTGGTATTTTCCGTTCAACCATAATTCAACGAACTCGAGGTCTGCCCCGGCTTTTGCCTCGGGTTCCTCGTCGGCGTAACTTAATTGGTGTAGATCCAGCCAGAGCTTATGCGCGACGTATGCGTTAACCCGGGAGGGCTCGTTGTACAGCGCGTCGATTACCCAGTCATCGTCGCTTCTCATATCGCCGAAGCTGACGTCACGCGTGTTTTCGTTGGCACTCGTTTCATAGAATTCCAGGTCGATTGACTTTTTGGGAAAGCGCAAACTGAATCCACCGCGGTACCGTACGCCCACCGGCGAGGTCAGCACCTCTTCGTCCCTGGCGTAAGTCAGTACGGACGGACGCCTGTTGTACCGATTAATACTACCGTCACTCGTGATTTTAACGAGCGGAAGCGGAGTAAAGGAGACCGTGAACGTATCGCCGTTCACGCCGCTTACCTGATAACTGCTGTCGTACAGCAGCGAGGTATCCAAATCAAGAAAAAGGTAAAAGTCATCTGGCGTGACGAGCCCATTCTCGGCCTTCGTTAGGGCCGACTCGTTCGCCTGAATTAGCAGCATCATGCGACTGGAATCCAATCCATAGTGCGTTGCGGCAATGGGGAGTGGCGCCTGGCCGAGCAGGGCGACCGTATACACAATGGCTAAGGGAAGAAATATTGTTTTCATTTTCTGGGGGACGTATGCACTACAACAAATCGTTGGACACGATCAAAAATCTGCATAAAGTAAATACCCGGTCGCAGACCGGATAGGTCAAGTTGTTCTTCGGCCGCCTGCAGCTGACCCGACCGAACGGTTCGCCCGGCCAGATCAAGAATTCGGTAGGGCGTCGGCTGGAGGAATCCGACCCGCACGGTGAGGTAGTCCGCAGCCGGGTTGGGAAAGATTTGGACGAAGTGACCGGCGCCTACATCTCCCGGGATAGACGATAACAGGCACGCGTAATCATCCAGATAGGTCATCCGGTCGGTAAGAAAATTCTTCATGTACAAAATCTCCTCTGCGTCGTACCGGGTGTTTTTCCACCGCTGGCCTTCCCGCTCGAAAACACCGTTGTTTTCCAATAGCCGGTGGGCTTCGTCAATACGCTTCAACAAACTATCGGTCGCAAGTAAACCAGACCGAAGTGTTTGGTAGCGGTTGCATAGGTTCTGGTTGAAATTACTGGGATTGAGTGCGATAAGCCGGTCTAGTAATCCGTTGGTCAGCCAGATATCGCCGAAGTCACTCCGGGTGCCATCGTACACGTTACCGAACGAGCCATCCAGATCCCAGGGGACAAAGAAGTAGGGCTCCGGCTGGTCGTACCGGGCCAGGTAAGCGTTCTTGCCGGTATTATCGAAGAGTGCCGCTACGTTGATGTATAACATGTAGTCGATCAGGTTACCGAGGTGAAAGCGATCCCCGATGTTGGCTGTAAACTCGTCATCCGAAGCTGTGCTTACGAAGCCAAGCATGTTGTAAAGCGGGTTCCAGTCGATCAGGTCGTCGGCATCAGGATGTTTCAGCTCCCAGCCCGCGTAAGTTTCTTCCCCACGTCCGGGTCGGGCCGGTTGCCCCTTGAATAGGGTGGCATCCGACCAGCTGACCCCCTTGTATAATTCTCCCCGAAGCTGGTCGTCCTTCAGCTTTTTGAGTTTGAGCTGCTTGCGATCAACCTGCTCGGAGAGCAAGTACACGCCGTGGTAAGCCCCCATGAAAAAAAGTTCCACGAATCGGACCCCCGCTCCGCTCCTGGCTTCCGGTTCCCGGTCGGCGTAGTAAGGCGTGTGCCAGTCCAGCCACAGGTTGTGGGCCACGTAGGCGTTGATCCGCATCGGCTCGTTGTAGAGCGCGTCCAGTACCCAATCGTCATCCTCCCGAAGACCCGTGAACTGAACATCGACGGATTCGCGGTTGGTCGCGTTGTTCCAGAATTCCAGGTCCAGAGATTTCTTAGGGAACCCGAGCGAGAAACCGCCCCGGTATTCGATACCGACGGTACCACTCATTCTCTGCTGGTCGTCCGCGTAGCTGATTAGCGCCGGTACTTTCGTCTCGTTATTCAGCTCGTAGAAGGATTTGACCTGCACGAGGGGCAGGGAGGTAAAGGCAATATTCACCGAATCACCCGTAGCACTCACCGCTCCGTAGGTTGCCCGGTAGCTAAGGGATTCGGGGGTTGTATGGAAGGAATAAGCCATGTCCCCTACGCGAAGACCGTCTGGTACGGCAGCCAACTCATCCAGATCCGTTTGAACAAGCAGGAAGGCGGCACCGGTATCCAGCCCCGCCCCTAGCGAATCGATGGTGAGATAAGTTTGACCAGACAGGTCCGATCCAACAACAAGGATCGTAAAGGCAAGTAGAAGTCGCATGCAGGGTAACCGGGGTCGAGTAATAGGTAAAGTACAAAGAATAGGTCGTTGCCCGGACCCCCTCGCTCTCCGCATGGAGCGAAATTTCGCTATTTTTGCCTTTCAAAATGGATCGATCATGAATTTCCAACTCACCGAAGAACAACTCGCCGTTCGCGAGGCCGCCCGCGATTTCGCCCAGCAGGTCTGCAAGCCCGGTGTCATCGAACGGGACAATACGATGGCCTACCCCATGGACCAGGTTAAGCAGATGGGTGAGCTCGGATTTATGGGCATGACCGTCAGCCCCGACTACGGTGGCAGCGGCCTGGATTACCTGAGCTATGTTCTGGCTATCGAGGAAATATCGAAGGTCGACAATAGCTGTTCAGTGATCATGTCGGTCAACAACAGCCTGGTCTGCTACGGCATCGAAACCTACGGCACGGAGGAGCAGAAGCAGCAGTACCTTACCAAACTCGCCACGGGGGAATGGATCGGTTCGTTCTGCCTCAGTGAGCCCGAAGCGGGATCCGACGCCACCCACCAGCGGACCACCGCCGAAGACAAGGGCGACCACTATATTCTGAACGGCACGAAGAACTGGATCACCAGTGGCGGCACCAGCCAGGTTCACCTGGTCATCGCCCAGAGTGATCCCGATAAAGGCCACCGGGGGATCAACGCCTTCATCGTCGAAACCGGCTGGGACGGGGTAGAGATCGGCGCGAAGGAAGACAAGCTCGGGATTCGCTCCAGCGACACCCACACCATCATGTACAATAACGTGAAGGTGCCAAAAGAAAACCGGATCGGGGAAGACGGTTTCGGCTTCAAATTTGCCATGAAAACCCTGGCCGGCGGGCGTATCGGTATCGCCGCCCAGGCCCTCGGCATCGCCGGTGGCGGCTATGAGCTGGCCACCGCTTATGCCAAGGAGCGCGAAGCCTTCGGCAAGCCGATCGCCAATCACCAGGCCATCGCCTTCAAGCTGGCCGATATGGCCACCGACATCGAGGCTGCCAAGATGCTCGTTTACCGCGCCGCCTGGCTTAAGGAATCGGGGGGCGATTACGACCAGGCCGGCGCCATGGCCAAGCTCTTTGCCAGCTCCGTGGCCATGCGCCACACCGTCGAGGCCGTCCAGGTACACGGCGGCTACGGCTTCGTCAAGGAATACCACGTCGAACGACTCATGCGGGACGCCAAAATCACCCAGATCTACGAGGGCACCAGCGAGGTGCAGAAAATCGTGATCAGCCGGGGGCTGCTGAAGGGGGAGCTTTATGTGTAGTTACGGTTTGCTAAGATCCAATTCCATTACCATCTCCAGGTAACTCCGCCCGAAGTCGGGGAAGTTGTCGAAATTCAGGTGGCTGGTCACGGGGCGCAGACGGGGATATTCCCGGCGGTGCCGTTCCACGATGTCTGCTACGGCGGTCTTGATGGGGCGCCGGGCGGGACGACCGTCGCGCGTCCGTAATTCCTGCTGGTACCCCAGTTCCTGGAAATAGGCATCTTCGGTGACGCGGTAGTAGAGATTCAGGAGGTCCCGGTCCGGCGGGGGAATGGCGTAATTAAACAGGGCATAGCCCGCGATGTAGGCGGGGATAGCGCGGGCCACTTCCACGAAGTCATTATCCTGGTACCAGTCCATGTTCGGCAACTCATTCCGGATCAGGCTGCTCAGCCGGTCGTGGCTCGCCGGCAGCGTGATGCCAAAGGTGGACTTGCCGCCGTACAGTTCCTCGGCGAAATCTTCGGGGGCCCGTTCAACCAGTTTTTGCAGTTCGCCGAGCAGGCGGACGTTCTTATACGTGACGGGCTGCTCTCCCTCCCGCGCAAAGTACATGCGGTGCATCCGTTCCAGGGCTTCCATCGTATGGCCTTCCGGAATGAGTAGGTAGTCGAGGCGGTACACGAGTTCCAGCAGAAGATAGGCCACCGCTCCGGGGTGCTCCTCCGGGTTGATCCGGCTCGACGAGAGGTAGTCCGTCACCTCGACGATGGATCTGCGCAAAAATCGCAGCTTCAATGCTTTCTCCTCGTCGGATAGCGGTTCCAGGTGGGTCACTTCCACGGGGCTGACCGCGGTCCCGAACTCCTCCAGAAGCAGATCGTCCTGTTTGTCGGCGCGGAGGGCCATTTCTTTCAGGGCGTGGTAGAGCTTGTGGGGGCTGGCATCGATAACCGGCGTGTCGAAGACGATGCAAAGACAGTCGTCCTCGTCCAGAGCAAAGCGACTGTACTTTAACTCATAATTCATCGACGTAAGCCGCCGGAGCAGGTCAACATTAGGCGCCTCCAGGCGGGCTATACGGGCCGTTGCCCGGAAGTGCTGCCCGTCGGCAAAGCCGGTGACCCGCTTGCTTCCCTGATAAAATTCGAAGTAAAGTTTTCCTTCTTCCCGCTGCCACTTGACATTGTCTTCCCGCTCGTCGCGCAGGTAGGACATAAAGGCCGCGCAGGCATCCAGAAAGCGGTCATCCTCGAAGGCATCCACCGCCTGGTCCCAGGCAGTATAGTTGTCGCGCGTTTTGTACGCATCGGTGTAGCGTCCGAAGTTGTGGTCGGGCTGTTCCCCGGTCTGATAACGGGATCTGCGGCCGAATAGGGTATCCCAGATGCTCATCGAGGCGAAAGATAGGGCGAGTCATTGGGGCGGCGGGGCGCAGGAGAACAATTTTCGACGAACGGCGTCTTTTGTTCCGGCCAGGCAACAGACCGACTTTCGGCCGAATCATCCAGATTCCCCTACAAACATGGCGAGACATCTCATAGAATTTACCAAGGAAGGTGCCGTCCACGCTTCCGACGGGGAGAACCTGCTGGAGGCATCCCTGGAGGCCGGCATTCCTCTATATCACGCCTGCGGCGCAAAGGGGAAGTGCTCGACTTGCCGGGTACTCGTCCACGACGGGGCCGATCACCTGACGCCTCCCACCGAAGCGGAGCAGAACCTCAGTGACCGCATGCACTTCCCACCCAACGTACGGCTAGCCTGTCAGACGCGGGTGACCGGCTCCCCCGTTCGGGTAAGCCGAATTCTGCGCGACGAATCCGATATGGGCCTCTACGTTGGTCCCTTCGCGGGAGCCGCCACCCAGCAGATCGGAGAAGAACGCGAACTCACCCTGCTGTTTCTTGACATTCGTGACTTCACCCCCCTCATCGAGCAGCACCTGGCCTTTGATGTCATTCACATCATCCGGAAGCTATTCACCACCTTCCAGGAAGTTATCGAAGGCCATGACGGGCGGATAGTCGAAACGGCGGGCGACGGTATTTACGCGGCCTTCGGTTTCCAATCCGACCTGGCCGCCGGCGCCGCCGCCGCCGTGGAAGCTTCCTTCGCCATTTTTGAAGGCTTGCGGGAGATGAACGACTCGTATTTCCGGGTCCACTTTAATCACCGGATTCAGATCGGCATCGGTATTCACCTCGGCAGGGTGATCATGGGCGGTATTCGGATCGGCGGTAGCGAACACCTGCTCATCATGGGCTATCCGGTCAACATAGCGGCCCGACTCCAGGATGCGACCAAGCGCCTCGACAACAACCTGGTCGTTTCCGCCGAGCTGTTCGCTTATTTAAAGAATCCGGCATACGCCTACACGGAGAGCGACGTTGAGCTTAAGGGAATAACGGGGCAATTTCAGGTAATCCTATTGGGAACGTCTTACCTTCGCGCTCCCCAATAGCCAAAGCCACCGGGCTGCGTACTGAACCACCCATCCGAGACCGCGCCAAGTATCTGTCGCGATTGTTTCAAAACCATAAACACTTCACAGGCACCATAGTGTTATCTGCCGTGAACACCTAAGGGCGCAATTCATTTCACCGGCTATCGCCGTTGGCAAATTCGTCTCTAATTTGAACCCCACACAAATCCCCCACAAATGCCAAATGCTAAAAGCGTGATCTGCACGGTCTTTGAGCGCGAATACCACCAAGGGGTTGGGGCGTTGGCCAATTCGCTGTACGCCGCCGGTTTCCGCGGGGAGCTTTACGCCGGCTACCGGGGTGCGCTCCCGCCCTGGATCGGGGGGGCTACCCCGGACGCGTCCGGTAACCTCAAGTGGGAAGTGGCTCCGGGTTTTCACATCTACTTCGCCCTCCAATCCACGGAGGAAATGCTGGCGTACGCCAAACCCGAACTGATTCGCCAGGTCTGGGATCGCTATGGTGACCACGTAGAAAACCTTTTTTACATTGATTGCGACATCGTGATCAAGGCCGAGTGGCACCACTTTGAAGACTGGGTGTCCTGGGGCGTGGCCCTGTGTGAGGATATGAACAGCCCGCTACCGGTGACCCACCCCCTGCGAAAGCAGTGGAAGCGATATTACGAAGACTTCGGCATTCACTACGAGCCGAAAGACGATGTGTACGTTAACGGCGGATTCGTCGGCATCAACAAGAAAAATCGCGGCTTCTCCGAGCTTTGGGGGGAGATCCAAACGTATATGAAGCAGTACACCGGCAAACAGGATCGGATCGGGATCGCCGACCGCTGGAACATGTTCCACTTCATGGATCAGGATGCCCTCAACATCGCTAAAGATCTCACCGAAGAGGTCACCATTATGGGTCGCGATGCCATGGACTTCGGGCGTTTGGGTTATGTAATGTCACACGCCGCCGGCCGCCGGAAACCATGGGATAAGAACTTCGTCCGTAATATCCTGCTGGATGGTTCGCGCCCAAGTAATACGGATAAGATATACTGGCATTACGTCGAGTCCCCCATCCGGATTCACACCTCGGGAACCGTACGTAAGAAGCGGTTTGCGCTCAAGACCGCCTCCCTCATCGGCAGGGTTTTCGCCCGTTAGTCGTGACCGGGCCTGTAGCGGACAGAAGAGTGCCGAATACATATTCAATGTATCCGGCACGAGATCAAATCAATGCAAAAAACTAGTCCGTCACCGCTTTACAAAGCGGGTTTGTATGGCTTCGGTACCTACCTGGAGACGCAGGAAGTATATCCCGGTAGGTAGTCCGTCGGTCACTACGTGCTGCCGGCCTGCATCCCGTGACTGCAGGCGACCGGCGGCATCGTAAATTTCATAGTCAAAGGGTCCGTCGACACCCCGCACGTTCAGTCGGCCACTCGTGGGATTAGGGAAGATGGTAATCGGACGTCCGCGGAGCGTGATCACCTTGGAAAGCACATCACTTCCCCGGAGCATTACGGTACCGAATAGTCCCGGGTTGGTCCACGCCTGGTCCTCGGTGGCGTTCCAGGATAGCTTCCCATCGCGACCGCCCCCGTCGTCATCGTCGTTGACCATAAAGTCGAACCCGATCAGCAGGGAATCCCCCGGCGAACCACCAAGTACCGACCAGGGAATCATCCCCTCCACCATGTAGCCGAAGTCCGTGTCGGTGATGGCGTACATGATTCCTGCGGTGGCGTGGTCTCCCGGAATGGTCCCGATCGTGGTCCCGTCATTCCAGGCGAAGGACAGTTGTACGTCATCGTCGTCGTAACTGCCGGCCTTGGCGTTGTTCACGTCAAAGTACAGCTCGATATTATCGTCCTCGTACGTTGCGTCACTGTCATTCACCAGGGTGTCATCCGTAACCTCGGCCAGGAAGTACAGGTTGTCATCGTCCCAGATCAGCTGTATCGTACCCGAGAGATCGTCCGTACCCACGTCGCTACCTATGAGTTCGTTCTCCGCGTCGAAGATGAGGATGCTGTCATTACTCCATAGTTCGTCGGCTACTCCGTCGATCGTGGGTACTTCCCCGGTCTTGAAGACACTGGCTACGGGCGCGCGCACCGTTACGGACACCACGTTAGAGTACCCGACAAGGCCCGCGGAGTCTGCGGCCATGGCGAAGACGCTGTAGGTACCGACGGGCGCATCTTGCCACCTATACTCGTACGGCGCCAGGGAGTCGGTATAAAGCGTGTCGTTGTTATTCATAAAATGAACGGCGGCGACATTATCGTTCGCGTCCTCAATAGAAGTGGTAAAGGTGATCGTGGCGGGTGCCTCATACAGGCTGCCGTCATCGGGGCCGGTGAGGGCAATTACCGGTGCGTTCGGATCGGCGGGTTCGGCCCAGTCGGCGATCCAACGCTGGTAATTAACGTCGTAAAATTCGTGGTAACGCACCTCCGTGTTGACGCTGCCGTCCTCGAAGAGAAACTTATCCACGAAGGCCTGTACTTCCGGATAAGATTCGGCCGGAAGCTGACAGTGGGGGTGTTCATCGCGGAAGGAGAAGCCGAAGCGGTCCGCGATACCAAAGCGCTTGTAAACCTGTTCCACGGCGCGGCTGGCGACGTAGCCGGACTCGTCGCCCAGCCATTCATAGTCGGGGTTACCGAGCACCAGCAGGGCACGCGGCAGAACCATGGCCATCAGCTCGTGGTGGTCGTGGGGCAGCAGGCCGACCTGACCGGCGAAGTTCGTCTGCATACTCCGCATGAACCAACTGTAGTTCGTATTGTCGATCTTCTCGACGTTACCGATGGTTTCCGATACCCGCCAGGAGTTGATGCCCCCGCCACCGGACTCCTGCACGATCGTCAGGGCGATGCGTTCGTCGTACGCGCCACTGAAGATGGCCATCTTCCCGGCGTAGGAGCAGCCGGTGACGGCGATATGGTCCAGGTCGGCGTTGAGGGCTTCGGCTACGATCTCGACACCGTCAATGAGTCGGCTCACGCCCCACGACCAGGCACTGTAGTTGCCGACGGTGGTCAGGTCCGGATAGAGGCGGTAATAGGGATCGTCCGGATTGCGGTCGCTCGTCTGGGTGTAAGTGACCACCTGGTTATGAACGAAGGGAATGCCAATCACGCCTTCGAGGAGTTCCGCGGGTAGGGAGCCGGTAGCATTATTCATGCCGATGACCACCGGAAAGGGGCCGTCTCCCTCCGGCATAACGACCCGGGAGGTCAGGAGGAGCGTCTCCCCGTTCTCGGTTATGGAGACGCGGAGCGTGTCGTCGGTGTAGGTGGCCGTGATGTCGGTCGGAGCCACCGGTTTGGGGCCGATCTCGTATTCGGATATTTCGGCGGCGATTTCGTTGCGCCGGCACGCCCAATCGGTAAAATCCTCTACCCGGCCGCTACCGTCAGACCACGCAAAGGGGTCAGGCAGCAGGGGGTAATTGGTAAGCTCCGCCGGCTCCGGCAGAGGCGGAGCGTCGCAGGTAGTGCCGGTATTCTCTTCACCGTAGACCAGTGGAATTTGGGCGGAGAGGCAAACGCTACCGAGTAAACAAAGAAGTAGTGGGTATAGGTGTGGTTGCATAGATCGGGTTTTTAAGCTTCCAGATACACAATCGATTGCGTCACTGACGGTGCGAGTATATGCTTAATCCACCATCTATACAAATTTTATTTTGATGCTGTGCCCGTAGGCATATTGAATACGTGGAATCGTTACCCTACCCAATTAAAAAGCCGGAGGTCGAATGACCTCCGGCAACAAATTCGATCATAATATCATGCAAAAGCCGTAAACAGGTACGAAGTGCCCCGTTCATTTCTTGAAATCCGCCGTTGGTCGATGACTCAACCAGAGGTTACGCCGGAATTCTAATCAAAGTTACACAATCGATTGTGCAAATGCAACTTTGGCTTTCCTCTTTGTCTGCGTCCAGGCCAGACATAGCATTCCGCTTACTCGGTCCGCCATCGATCCGTACTAATTTTTGAACCCCACCCCACCCCGCTGCGGTATGTAGGAAAACCTAAATACCCATATCATGGAAAGCCGCGAATTGCAAGAGTTCGAAAACGACCTGATTGAACTCACCGACGAGGATCTCGTCGACCGCTACAACGACGATCTGGCTACCGACGCCTGGAAAGACGCTCCCACCGGTTA
>JBASAV010000138.1:0-12156 GCA_049650785.1 Lewinella sp.
CCCTGAGCCTTGACCTTCTTCTCGATGTACTCCGAGGCCATTTCGATAACCTCCAGGCTGTTCATATAGCATTCGTAGGAAGTATCGCCCCAGGTAAATAGCCCGTGGCTACCGAGCACGATACCCCGGATGCCGGGGTTCTCGGCGAGTGCTTTTTCCAGCTGCAATCCCAGATCGAAGCCGGGCCGCTGCCAGGGTACCCAGGCCATGGTGTCTCCCCAGATGTCTTTGGTTACCTGCTCACTGTCCTTCGCGGCGGCCACGGCGATTACCGCATCGGGGTGTAGGTGATCGATGTGCTTAAACGGAAGCAGGCCGTGCAGCGGCGTGTCAATTGACGGAGCGCGACTGTCCAGATCGTAAATGGCGTGGTTGAAGAGACCCACCATACGATCTTCGTCGGCCAGTCCGCCGTAGACCTTTTTAAGGTCCCGCAGCCGGCCCGTGTACAGGCCGGCGATGCCCGCCCGGGTGAGGGTACCGATATCGCCACCGGAACCCTTGATCCACATGACCTCCACCTCTTCGTTGGTCAGGGGGTCCTTTTCGATGGTCTTACAGCTGGTGTTTCCGCCACCGTAATTAGTGATCCGCAGATCGGAACCCAGGATATTGGATCGGTAAAGGAAAAGCGCTACCTGGTCGTCCCCGAGCTGGTCGGCTTTCTCCTCGTCCCAGAGGTAATCGACGTATTTGAAATTGGTGGTGGCGGTCGTACTCATAGTCAAGCGGTGATTTTTGTGTCGCCACTAAAGTATGATGGGTTTCGAGCTGACCTATCCTGTACTGTACTGTAGGCGCATTCTTATATTTTGTTTGGCGCAACCCCATGATGGTGCAGGATAGATTTTCCCGTACCGGGCCTTCTATTGGAGAGTGTTTCGGGCCTTAGTACCTTGCACCTGCGCTCCGTCGCCCCGCTCTTTCCACCACAGACCAGCCTTGCTTTATGGATATCCACCAGCATATTGAGATTGACGAAAATTCCCGGATTCCGAAGTACCAACAGATCGTCGATGCCATCACGGCAAACGTGGCTAATGGCAAACTGAAGATCGACGACAAAATTCCGTCCATCAATGCCCTCAGCGAGGCCTTCCTGCTCTCCCGTGATACCGTCGAAAAAGCCTATAACATCCTGAAGGATCGCAAGATCATCACCTCGGTTAAGGGAAAGGGCTTTTACGTGACCCGTACGCAGTTGATCTCCAAGGTTAATATTCTGTTCCTGGTCAATAAGCTGAGTAGCTACAAAATGCGGATCTACAACTCATTCATCCGCACGATCGGGGCCAGCGCGCATACCGATCTCCACATCTACCACTGCGACGAATCCCTCTTTCTAAACCTGGTGCGCAAGAACGTGAACGTATATGACTACTTCGTCGTCATGCCGCACTTCAAGACCCCGGCACAGCGTCACGTGACCGCTACCGATAAGGTCATGGCCGCGATCAACGAGATCCCCCCCGGCAAGCTGGTCGTGATGGACAACAACAACCTTACCATCGACAACCCTTACGCCTGCGTATACCAGGATTTTAAAGAAGACATCTACCAGGCTTTACTCTCCGGCAAGGACCGAATAACCAAGTACAAAAAGATCATCATGGTATACCCACACCGTTCGGTATACCCCTACCCCCGTCGTATTCTACACGGTTTCCGGCAGTTCTGTGTAGAGTCTAAGATCGAATTCGAGGTAATTGATGAGATATATGAGGACACTATTCTGCAGGAAGGTGACCTGTTCATCACCATCGTTGAATCGGACCTCGTCGAATTGGTCAAACAGATTCGCGACAAGGACATGCAATTGGGGGATAACATCGGCGTGATCTCCTACAACGATACCCCGCTGAAGGATTTGCTGGGCATTACGGTCATCTCTACCGACTTCGACCACATGGGCACCACCGCGGCCGAACTGATTTTAGAAAGGCGGTTAGAACAAATTAAAAATCCTTTCCGGCTAATTCATCGCCAATCGATCTAGCTGCGCCCGTCTGTTTACCTCACCGGATTCCACCTTACGTATATGTTCTGCTTTACCCCGCCCTTCCGTTTCCTCTTTTTCGGTCTGCTCTCGCTATCGGCTTCCTGTAAAACGGTGCCCGAAGCTGCCGAGTCCACCACCCCGACGAACGTCATCTTCATCCTGGCCGACGACTTCGGCATCGTGGATGCCAACGCCTACGCCACCCACTTTACGGGGGTTCCAGCCGACAGCCAGTATTACGAAACCCCCAATATCGACCGCCTGCTCCGGGAGGGAACTGCTTTCAGTCAGGCTTACGCCACACAGCTCTGCAGTCCGACGCGGGCCGGTATACTGGCCGGAAAATTCGCCCCCCGCCTGGGCTTCATGACCGCCATGCCGCTCCGCGAAACCTACTACAATCAGGATATGGCGGTCCCGGAGAACTACAACCGCCACGATGTGCTCGACCACCACGACGATATACCCATCGAACGGGTATGGGACAATGCTACCTCGAACTCCGCTTTACCCGCCGAAGTGGTCACCCTGCCCGAAGCCATGCCCGACCACCAGGCCGCTTTTCTCGGGAAATGGCACATCGGCGGCTTCGGCGCGGAAGGCGTACAGCCCGAGGATCAGGGTTTCGAGCCGCTGGCCTGGTACGACGCCGGGGCTTCGGTTTACTTTGACTGGCAGCCCTCCTGGAACAACCGAAGCAAAAACCGCTTCCCCAAGATGCCGCAGGACGAATGGCAGATCGGCCATACCGGTCCGCCGCTCGACGAATACCTCTCGGACGACCTGACCGAACGGGCGCTTCAGTTTCTCGACGGAAGGGCCGATACCACCGGGCAACCGTTCTTTCTCTACCTCTCCCATTTTGCGGTCCATGCCCCTTATCAAGGTCTGGAAGATGAGGTAGAATACTACCGCAATAAGGAGACACGGGGCTGGAACGGCCATAATGACCCACAGTACGCCGCCCTGGTGGCCGGACTGGACCGCTCGGTCGGCCGTATCTTGAATAAGCTCGCGGCTACGGGGCTGGACGATAATACGATCGTCGTCTTCATGTCCGACAACGGCGGAATCGACCGGAAAATCACCCCAAAGGGCGACGGCACCGACAACCAACCCTTTCTGGGAGGAAAAGCCTGCCTGACGGAGGGCGGCATCCGGGTACCCCTCATCTTCTGGGGTCAAGGGATCGATAGCGGGGGGTGGTCGGATACGGCCGTTGACTACACGGACATCTACCCTACCCTGCTCGACCTGGCCGGCTATGACTCCGAATCGGCTATTGACGCAAACGATCTGGATGGTCGCACGCTGGTGAGTCTCCTCGGACGTCCCGGCGATGCCTACGGTAAAACGGCCCGCTACTGGCACTACCCCTTCAACGTTATTTACAACAGTCCCTACGACGACCTTCCACTGACCCCGCACAGCGCCGTTCAGGAAGGCAGCGACAAACTAATTTATGACTGGTACGGGCGGCTCTATTTGTACGACCTGGAAGCGGACCCCTACGAGAAAAACAACCTGGCCGATAGCGAGCCGGAACTCCGGCAGCGGTTATTCGGGCAGTTGACCGGCTGGTTAGAGAAAAACGTCGACCGGCGATACTGGCCCCAACGGAACGAAGCGTATGACCCCACTGAGGAGAGCCGCCAAGAACCCTTCAGGGAACTCATTACGGAGCTCGGTGGCTAGTCTTGAACCTGTCGATCTACTCGTATTCCCATTTCACCAGCCAGGGATCTTTACTCCGCACCTGCATATTGTAGACGGCCTGCTGCAGGCGCTCCAGTTGTCCGGCGTAGCGTGGGTCATCGGCCAGATTCTCGGCCTCCTGCGGATCTTCGAGTACGTCGTACAACTCGAAGCGGGGCCGGTACAGAAAATTATTGATGGACTTCTCGCCCAGGGAGTCCCGACCTTCGGAAAGTATACTCTGCCAGGTCGCGGATTCGTAAAGGTCACTGGCGAAGGGATAAGGTAGCTGGTGGGCGAAGTTGACCAACAACTTATACCGCTGCCCGCGTGCCACCCGGATCGGGTAGTACATCGTTATTTCGTGGAAGGTATGACTGGCGTAGATCAGACTATCGGGTGGTGGTCCTTCCGCCAGCATGCTCCGCCCGTCAAACCGGTCGGTATCTACCGCAACCCCCGCCGCGTCCAGAGCGGTTGGCACCAAATCCGTCCAGCTCACCATCTCGTCCGAAACCGACGCTTCCCTGCTACCGGGCAGCTTGACGATGCAGGGCAGCTGCATACCGGGTTCGTAAAGGGTGGTTTTCGCACCGGGAAAGGCAGCACCGTTATCGGAGATATAGATGATCAGCGTGTTGTCGTACTGGCCGGCCCGCTTCAGATTTTCGACAATGCGACCTACCCCCTGATCCAACCGGGTGACGGCCTGATAGTACTGGGCCAGTTCCGCGCGCGTGGCGGGGGTGTCAGTGAGGTAGTCCGGCACGAGCACCTCCTCCGGGGTGTAGGTTACTTCCGTGATCCCGGGGTAGCCCGCCGGCCGGTTACCGAAGCGGTCCGGTGCGTGCGGAAGATCATCGGCGAAAACACCGCTTCGGTGGGGATCGGCCACGCAGTAGTATAGGAAAAATGGAGATGAATCACCCTCCATCAGTGGGAACGCGGCGTCCGCCATCTCTACGGGGCTGCGAGGGTTACCGGGCAGGACGGTCTGAAATCTATACACTGACTCGGGTGCCAGGTGATACTTCCCTACCCGCGCGGTCCGGTATCCCTGCTCTTCCAGGAGAACCGGCAGCGAGCGTACGGTATCGTAGGACAGGAAGTGATGCACGTCATGGGAGTGCCCGAACTGTCCGTTGCGGTGATTATGCAGGCCCGACAGGATGACCGACCGGCTGGCCGAGCAACTGGACGTCGTACAGAAGGCCCGATCGTAGCGTATACCCTCCGCGGCCAGCGCATCCAGGTGCGGCGTGCGGATCACGGGATTGCCGTAACAACCCAGCGCGTCCTTACCGTGATCGTCGGCCACGATCAACACGATATTCGGACCATCGGATGACATGCCGGACGCGGGTGCTTCGGCGGGAACGTCGGTGCAACACAGCAGCAACAGGCACAGGAAAGCCGGTACGATACGTAGCATATTATTTACCCTTTTCCTCCTCGGCGAAGAGTTCGGCCGGGCTCTTGGTGTAGTTATACATCCAGGTCTCCTCCGGGCGAATCCGCATAAACTCTTCTTCTCCGTAGAACTCATCGTCGTATTTATCCATCCACTCGAAGGTGAGGGTACGCAGGCTATCCTTTAGCGTTGCATACGCCGGATCGTGGAAGTGATTATCCAGCTGTGCCGGGTCCTGGCTGCGGTCGTACAGCACATTGGTTAATTCGATGGAATCCTGTCCGCGCCCAACCGCGAAGGTGTAATCGTGGGTGACCACGCCCCGCCAGTTTTGGTTCCGGGCGACGCCTCTTTTATACAGCCAGATCGGCACGTAATCCACGGCGTCTTCCTCTACGCTGACGATCTCCCGGCTAAGGTCGCGACCGTCGTAGTCCTGCTCCGTTTCGACGTCCATAAGTCCTAATACGGTAGGCATAATATCCAGCGCGCCGAAGAGCAATTCCGTACTTCCTTCGGGCACCACTCCTGGATAACGTACCAGGAAGGGAATCCGGTTGGAGTAATCGTGCGGGTACTGCTTCGGTAATATAGCTTCGTGACTTTCGAGCATATCGCCGTGGTCGGCACTGAAGATCGTCAGGGTATTATCTTCCATTCCCCGGTCCCGCAGCTTCGCCATCAGCTGACCGAAGGCCCGGTCGACGCCACTCACCATGGCCATATACCCGTGGTACATGCGCAGGCGGTCGGGCGTCGATTCCAGACCGGCACGCACCTCCAGCGTATCGCGATCGTAAAGCGCCATCAGATCGTCCATCGTATCGTAGCGGTAGTGCATTTGGCCGTCCTCCCCTTTGAACTTACCCCAGTCGTGTGGCGGATGCCAGCTGACGATGAGGGCAAAGGGCCGCTCGCTGTCAATGGTATCCAGGTAATTCAGGGCCTGGTCGGTCTGGCCGTATACTTCCCACTGGTCGAAATATTCTTTTTCATCGTTTTCGTTCCAGAAAAAGGCCTTCCCCGGCCGGAAGTCCACGTGGCAGTTATTGGTTAGCAGGGTTTCGAAGCCGTAGCGCATTTCCCCCTTCGGCACGGGCCGGTCGCGGTCGCCGCCCAGCAGGTGCCACTTACCGATGTAGGCGGTCTGGTAGCCGCGTTCCTGTAGCACCTCGCCGAGTAGCTGGGTTTTATTCGGTAGTAAAGGGGCGTCGTTAATGAAAGCCCCGTTCTTTAGGGGGTGCATACCGCTCATGAGCATACCCCGGTAGGGGGTACAGACGGGTTGGTTGGCGAAGGCGTGGGTAAACCGCATGCCCTGGCGGGCAAAACGGTCGAGGTTGGGCGTAATGATCTGCTCGTTGCCGTAGCTGCCCAGCATATCGTAGCTGTGCTGATCGGAAAGTACGATGAGTAGATTAGGGGGCCGCTCCTCGGTAGACAGCGCGTCATCGTTTTGGGGCGCCGGAGCGCAGGTATAAAGCAATAAAAAAGCTATCGCGCCAATCAGATATTGCAGCATAATTAAAAGATAAAAAGGGCAGGGACGGTAGCGTCCCTGCCCGGTAACAAAGTTATTCGATCACTTGCCCGGCCCGGGTGACCGGACTTGAACTCACTAATAGCCCGGATTTTGCTCCAGGTTCTCGTTTACATCGATCTGACTCTGCGGTATCGGCAACAGTTCGATGCGGGGATCATAGACCGTACCGAATATTTGGGCGTCACGGTTATTCGCCAGTGATTCTTCAATATCGCCCCACCGCTGCAGATCGGGGAATTCCTGGTATTCGCCGGCGAGTTCCCATTTCCTCTCCTGCTTGATAATCTCACGAAGTTCGCCTTCGTCCGTTGTGGTGATGTCGTTCAGGCCGGCCCGCTGCCGGACCATATTCAGGTAGGTAAGGGCTTCGGCCGATTGCCCGGTCTCGTTCAGTGCTTCGGCCAGCATCAGGAGGACGTCGGCGTAGCGCATGTAGATGATATCGTTGGTGTGGGAGAAAGCATTGACGTCATTCAGCGGGTCTTTCAGTTTGCCGAAGGCAATACCCTTGTCGCCATTGTAGCCGCCGAAGGGAAGCTGCGGGTTATCCGGACTGTTGTAAGTCACCGGGCGGCCGTTGGCATCGGTGTAAGAATACTGTAGGGTTACATCACGCCGCATATCGGTCGTATCGAAGGAATTGTAGAAATCTTCGGTAAATCCGAATTGGTACTGGCCGTTCCGGTTGGCGAAGGGGGTGTTTGGGGCACCGGCGAAGAAAGTCAGGACGGTACCGGCCCCGAGTTCGCGGACGTTGGGGCGGATAAAAACCAGCTCCGAATTGAATTCATTGTTGATATCGAAAATATCCGCGAAATTCTCTTCCAGTGCATACTGTCCGGAATTGACCACCGCCTGGAACTGATTTACCGCCAGCGGAAATTTATCCGTCTGCTGTAAGGGGAGACCGCCCATATTCAGATACACCTTTCCGAGTAAGGCCGTAGCCGCCATGCCCGTAGCCCGGCCGCGATCCGCGCCCATCCAGGTATCGGGGAGACGGGTTTCGGCGTACATGAGGTCCTCGACGATGACGTCGTACACTTCCTGTATCGTGGCGCGGGGCTTTTTAACTGCTTCGTCGGAGAAGTCGGTCGTCATATCGAGTTGCAGCGGCACTCCGCCGAACCACTTCACCAAATGGAAGTACGCAAAAGCACGCAGGTAACGAGCCTCGGCAATCTTGGCTTCTTCCACTTCCATCGATAGGCCCGCCTGGTTTACGGAGGCGATCACGGTATTAGCGCGGTTGATCAGGCGGTAAAAATTGGCCCACCAGAGACCGTGTGCCGTGGTCGGATTGTAGGTAAGCGAAGAAAGCTGACCTTGGTTACCGTCGCCCTTGAGCCGGACCACTACACTCTCCCCCGGACCGGAAGTGGAGAGAAAATACCAAAGGTCATTGTTTTCATTATTGAGGGAAGAATAAACGCCAAGTAGCGCCGCGTCAACGTCTTCCTCGGCCTGGTAAAGATTCTCTACGGCAAGGGAGGAAAACGGAACTTCGTCGAGTGACTCACAGGCCGTAAAGCCGGCCCCGATCATCAGCAGAATAATATACTTATACATTGTTTTTAATTTATAGTGAGAGGGTACGATGCGGGGTGCTTTAGAATTTGACGTTAGCACCGACGGTGTAGCCTTTCTGCCGGGGATAGGCTCCGAGATCGACACCCGGGGCGAGGGAATTTCCGCCCAGCGCACTCACCTCTGGGTCGAAGCCCGTATAATCGGTGATGGTTAGCAAGTTGGTACCGGTCACGAAAAACTGAATGCTGGTCAGGTAGTCACCTCCGACCGGGAGGGTATACCGCAGGCTGATGTTCTTGAGTCGGATATAGCTACCGTCTTCGACCATGTAGTTGGCGACCACGGGGGTGCGGCTGTTGATACTCGGGTAGCGGATGTCGTTGGTGGGATTATCCGGGGTCCACCGGTTTTCCCACCAGTCGACGGTTTGATTCTTATAGGATTCGTTGTTTTCCCAGCCGGAGTTGAGGACCGTCCCGTTGGTATTGTAGATATCGTTGCCTACGGATCCCTGGATGAAAATATTCAGACTGAGGTTGCCGTAGGTGAAGTCGTTATTCCATCCCAGCAGGAAGTCGGGGTTCGGGTTGCCAATGACCGTGCGGTCCTCGTTGTTTATAATACCATCGGGTACGCCGTCGGGTCCGCTGATGTCGCGGAACTTCCAGTGTCCAAGCCCCGAATCGTTGTTACGCAGGGCGAAGGTCGGGTTGCCTTCCGCATCAAAATCACTCTCCTGGATCAGGCCAATGGCTTCGTAACCGTAGAAAAGACCGTACTCGTCGCCGGGGCGGAAAATGTGGCCGTTACCGAAGACGTTGGCGCCCAGTCCGGGGCCAAATATTTCTTCGTCACCGCCCAGTTCGATTACTTCGGTTTTGTAGGAGGTGAAATTCACACCGGTACTCCAGGTGAACTGATTGCCCGTCACCGGGTAGGCGTTGATGGCAAGCTCGATGCCGCGGTTCTCGATACTTCCGAAGTTCACCAGGGCGCCACCGAATCCGGACTGGATGGGGATCTGGACGTTCTGCAACAGGTCGAAGGTGGTCTTCTTGAAGGCATCGAAAATGAACTCGAGCTTGTTATCGAATAGTCCCAGGTCAACACCGAAGTTGGTCTGCCGCGTAGTCTCCCAGCGCAAGTTTGGGTTGGCCACGCTGGCGGGAATGAAGGCCAGCGTTTCGATGCCGCCGACTCCGTAAGTAGTCGTTCCGTAGCGGGCTAACGACTGGTAGGGGGCGATGGACTGACTGCCCGTCTCCCCGATAGAGAAACGCAGCTTCAGGTTATTGATGACCGGATTGTCCGAGAGAAAGCTCTCTTCGGAAACCCGCCAGCCCAGGGCGGCGGAGGGGAAGTAACCCCACTTCTCATTGGCGGCAAAGCGGCTCGAACCGTCGGCGCGGATGGTGGCCGTAATTAGGTAGCGATCGTCGAAGGAGTAGTTGGCGCGCAGGAACCCGGACTGGAGTACGGAAAGACTGCGTCCGGAATTGACCGATACATCACCCGTACCGATGGAAATATCGTCATTACCCAAAAGCTCGAAGGCAAAATCCTGGGTGCGCGATGACGAACCAAAATCATTGAATTCGGAGTACTCCAGACCCGCCGTGGCGGTCAGGCTATGGGGCCCGCTGAGGATATCCTCGTAGGTGAAGTAGTTACTGACGATGAAGTCGTACCCCTGGTTACGGCTGTTGGTGGCCAGTCCGTTGTTGTTAATACCGGAACCCACGTTGGAAGGCGTGTAAGAATCGCGGTTATTGAGGGTGAAGTTGGCCCCACCGTTAAAGGTATAGCTCAGCTTCTCGGTGATGTGGAAGGTGAGTTCGGCACTCGAGAGCAGGGAGGTCAGATACTGCCGGTCGTCTACGGCGGTGACTTCCAGGTAAGGATTGTAGAACTGATTTCCCTCGCCCGTGAAACCGGTGTACCGCAGGCTGGGCACGATGGGCTCGGCGGTCAGGGCGTTGAAGATCGCTCCCCCGTTTGCGGGAAAGCCACGACCGTTATTCACGGCCCGGTTATTCTTGCTGTGGTTAACGTTGAGGCTGATCTTGGCGTCCAGCCGGTCGTTGAGGGCGTTGAGGTCCAGGTTGGCCCGTACGCTACCCCGGGTGAAGCGGCTGCCAACCACGATACCGGCATCGTTGAGGTAGTTACCGGAAACGAAGTACCGGGCCGTGGACGAACCACCGGAGAAGCTCAGGTTGGATTCGTTGCGCAAACCCGTTTCCAGGATCTCATCCTGCCAGTTGAAGCCCTCGCCGGCGAATTCGGATGGGTTCGAAAAAGGCTCCTCGCGCCCCAGATCGGCGGCGGCTGCGTTGCGGTATTCAGCGTACTGTTGGCCATTCAGCACTTCGTACGTGTTGATCACCTCGCTGAAGGTGGTATTGTGACTGGCGGTGATCACGGTCTTGCCCGCCTGGCCCCGCTTCGTGGTAACCAGGATAACGCCGTTAGCACCGCGCGAACCGTAAATGGCGGTGGCGCTGGCGTCCTTCAGTACTTCGATATTCTCGATCTCCTGGGGGTTGAAGTTGGGGCTGCCGGAGATCGGAATGCCATCTACCACGTAGAGCGGACCATTGGCTCCGGAAATAGAGTTGTTTCCCCGGATACGGATGACCGACCCCGCGCCCGGCTCCCCGGAAGTGGAGGTAACCTGGACGCCGGCGGCACGCCCCTGTAGCAGCTGGTCGACGTCGGTGAATATGGCCTTGGAAAGATCCTCACTGTCGACGCTGGCGACCGACCCCGTGATGTCCGACCGCTTCTGCGAGCCGTAGCCCGTGACAACGATCTCGTTGAGGGTGGCGGTATTCTCGTCGAGCACGATGTCGATCACGGCGCGGTTGCCGACCGTTTCACGGGTAGAAGTATAACCCGTATAGCTGAAGAGTAGTACACTGGCGGCGTCGGGCACCGAGAGGCGGTAACCACCATCCAGATCGGTTACCGTACCGACGGTGGTTTCATCAACCTGAACAGTCGCACCGATCAATGGCTCGCCATCCGGCCCCCGCACGGTGCCGCTGACTTCCAGCTTCTGAGCGGAAAGCCCGGTGGCAGTGAGTAGAAACAGGAGGAAGAAAAAACCAACGCTTTTTGAAAAATGAGATCGCTGTAATGACATATACTAGTGAAATTGAGGCATGATCTATTTCAGAACTTTCTGAATGATAGTACAATGTTAGCAAAATCATATGTTGCCAGTATCCTGCACTTACCTGTTTTAGTTTATTTTTATATTGTCTGAATGACAATTATTAAAATGCCATTTTATCCCGGATAGTACAGGATACGCATACCCTAGACCGCGGCCTACTTTATCGCATATGTCCCGTACTACGTCGATCATACACACCCTTTCCTACGGTTGCGCGCTCCTGCTTCTGTATAGTTTATTTTCCTGCGCTCCGGCGCCCCAAACCCAATCCCGCACGGACGAAAGGCCCCCGAACGTGGTGTTCTTTTTGGTGGACGATATGGGTTGGATGGACTCGGAAGCGTACGGTAGCGAATACTACGAGACACCGAACATGCTGCGCCTGGCGGACATGGGGATGCGGTTTACCCGGGCCTACACCGCTAATCCGCTTTGCTCTCCCACGCGGGCCAGCATCCTGACCGGTAAGCATCCGGGTCGCTTCGGCATGACGACCCCGGTGGGCCACCTGCCCCCGAATCCGGACGAGGACCTGAGCCGCGATTCGGGAGCGCCGTGGCAGCGCGTCGCCCAGCAGGGAGTGCGCACCTTTCTGCCACTGGAGGAAGTCACCCTGCCCGAAGCGCTAGGTACGAATGGCTACCGGACCATCCACATCGGCAAATGGCACCTCGGGCAAAAGGGATACTGGCCGGAAGAGCAGGGCTTCGACGTGAACGTAGGTGGCATGATGCACCCCGGCCCGCCCAGCTACTTCGCTCCTTACCGCATTGCTAACCTGCCGGAGGGCGAGGAACACG
>JBASAV010000139.1:0-2225 GCA_049650785.1 Lewinella sp.
GTGGTAGGGTGACCCTGCAGGCGGCTGTCGATCGCACGGAACGTGCTCAGCTCATCCTTGGGGAAGTAGCCCGAGTGGGCCAGCACGCTGTAGAAAACGGGCGAGATGTGACCGTTGGAGAGGAAGAAGACGTCCTCATCCTTCGCTTCCATATTGAAGGACGGATCGTGCTTCATGACCTCGAAGTAGAGGGCCACCAGCAGGTCGGTATTACCGAGGGCACCACCGGGGTGTCCGCTCTGCGAGAGATAGACCTCCCGGATGATGTCGCGCCGGACCTGGGAGGCAATTTTTTTCAGTTCTTGAATGTCTGCCATGTAATGGGAATAATTGTGGGTGATCCCGCCGCTGCCGGGGGAATCGCGAATTTAGTTAAATAAGGCTTCACCTCGCTATTTGTTCCTTGTCAATCTCCACCACGCAAAATGGGGACCACTAATGGGTAATTTTCGCGCAATCAGCCGGTTTTTTGCGCCGGAGCGCTGGAAGAAAGCTTTCAGAGAATAACAAAATTGCCCCCGCCCAGTAAGCTGAACGGGGGCAATGCCGGATAGCATTCCGGATGATCTCCTGTCTACAGGCTATCGATCCAGTCTTTCACTTCCTGCTTGGTCTTACCCAATTTGGTCTGCAGGTTACCCATGAACTCGTCATGCTTACCTTCCTGGTATTTCAGGTCGTCGTCGGTCAGTTTGCCGTACTGTTGCTTGGCTTTACCCTGAACCTGTTTCCAATCGCCCCGTATTCTATCTCCGCTTGCACTCATGATACTTGTTTTTGGTGTATTAATACAAACGGGAGGGGGATAAGCGGTGTTCGACAATAGACTTGGTGCGACTTCGCTTTTTGAGCGAACCACGGCTAATGTTCTTCTGAGCCAGGCGAAAAGCGGAGGCGAGGCCGGCAGCATCGCAGAGCATTTTCAACGACGCACAGGACAACAATAGCCGAGTGCAGCCAAATGGGTGAGGTCGCACCAGGTCCAAGACTAACTCTACTTACATGCAAGACGGCCGCCGGCTCGCCGAACTCAGACGCTACGCTACCGAACTCCTGCCGGCATACCGGGAATGGGTAGCCCACCACGAGTACCCCGAGGAGCCCGCCGTCCTCCATTTTCACCGCTCCCTGGTCGGCTGGTACGAGGCCACCCTCCAACCCGAGCGCCCCTACACCGGCGACATCATGGATTACGTCACCACCGTCGCCGCGGTCTACTTCGCCGACGGCCAGGTTCGGTCCGACCGTTTTCCGATGGGTAACGGCCCCCTCGACCACCTCCCCAAGCCCGTCCAGCTGGACGAACGGGGCCAGCGCATGCTCGTCACCCTCAACCAGGACGGCGACTGCCGCCAGCTTCTCCTGCTGGCCGACTACCACCAAATGGAACCCGCCGTCATCGCCCGCGCCCTCGAGCAGGAAGCCGAACTCGAAGATCTCCCCGATCGGATCACCGACTGCCGCGACGCCGTCACCGGCGGCAATCCGGAAACCGCCCTCCGCTACCCCTCGGTCATCCTGCTCTCCGGCCGCCAGGACCTGATGGCCACCCTCGCCCGCGAGGCCCCGGAGCCGGAGTCGGAACCGGATGATGATCCGCCACCGGCTGCCGCCCCGGTCCGGGATATTCAGGAACCCGACGAAGTCAAGCTGCGCCCCCGCGTCAAGCTCCCGTCCTTCTCCGTGGGCATGGTGATCGCCGCCGTCCTCTGCGGGGTCCTGGGCTGGCTGGCCTACGACACCTTCGGCGGTGCCGCCCCGACCAGCCTCTACGCCCGGGCCTTCGAGCCATATCCCAACATCTTCGACGACGCCCCCCCGGAAACCGACGCCGAGCGCGACCTGGAACGCATCCTCTACTACTACGACCGCCGCGATTACCGCACCGCCTACGATGAGCTCCTCCCCACCGCCCAGGCCTACGCGCCCGCCCCCCTCTACCTGGGCGTTTCCGCCCTGGCCCTCGACGATCCCGCCCGGGCCCGCGAGTGGTTCGCCGAACTGGATGCCACCAGCCCCTACCGCGACGCCGCGGAGTGGTACGACGCCCTGGCCCTGCTAGCTATGGACCAACGGGAGGCGGGCCTGGCGGCCCTGCGGCGGATTGCGGATAGCCCGGGGCACCCGTTTGCCGGGCGGGCCGGTGAATTAAGCGGGGGGTAGGGAAGTACCATGTCTAAAGTATTAGGTACAAAGTACAGGGGGGCTGCCGCACGGGGCTGCTC
>JBASAV010000140.1:0-2252 GCA_049650785.1 Lewinella sp.
GATTGAGTACGGGTTTTGCTTCATTTCGAACCCCGGCGGAGAGCGTAAGCCGCAAATCTTGATCGTCCGCAACAAGGAACGCTCGCTCGACCATATTCTCCAGTTCACTGACATTTCCCGGGAAATCGTACAGCTTCAGTCGGGCCAGGGTAGTTGGATCCGGCCCCGACATTTCCTTACTGTACTTGGTATTGTACCGTAGGGTAAAGTGCTCAATGAGGCGAGCGATGTCTTCTCTCCGCTTTCGCAACGGGAGGCTGTCGATCCGAAAAGTGTTGATTCGGAAATAGAGGTCCTCCCGAAACTTGCCCTCCTCTACCAGACTTTTAAGGTCCTGGTCAGTATCCGCCACCAGTCGAATGTTAGTTGGCCGGGGGGCCGTCTGACCGACGGGGACGAAACGACCCTCTTGAAGAACGCTCAGGATTTTCCCCTGTGTAAGTAGGGGGAGTTCGGAGATTTGGTGTAGGTAAAGCGTTCCGCCATCAGCGGCTGCCAACCGGCCTACGCGATCCCGGTAAGCACCGGTGAAAACCCCCGGTTCGTATCCGAAGAGTTCACTTTCAATCAGTTCCGGCGGCAGCAACGCACAGTCTACCAGCTCAAAAGCCTGATCCTGGCGCCGGCTCATCCGGTGGATGGTCTGAGCGATCAGTTTCTTTCCGGTACCCGGTTCACCACTGATCAGCACCGGAACGTCGGTGGGCGCAATCTGTTGGATGCGGTCCATCACCTTGCCACTAGCGGAGCTTTCGTACACCATCCGCTGTTGCCCCAGAATGCGCTCGACCTCTACGCGCAGCCGGGAATTCTCCCGCTGGAGGGCTTTGCCTTCCTTGTTGGACTCCGCCAGAGCAGTACGGAGTTTATTATGATGCACGAGTTGGAGGGTGACATCGGTAGCAGTAAAGAGGTAGCAGCTGTCCCCCGGTATGGGGTTCTTGACCAGGCTCGCATCTACCGTGAGCAGCGTGCCCTTCTTGGAAACGAACTTGGTGTGGAAACGAGAAACCCCATACTTTTCTACTCTTTCGATCCGTCGTTTATTCTCGTCCTCCAGAAAGGTGGGTTCGAGCTGTTTCATATGACGAAGGGCGGGCCGGTCCTCAGCGGTGTAGCCCAAATGACTCAGTAGTTGGTCGTTGAGGTAGCGGATGTTCCCTTTGGAATCGTACTCCACCACCAGCGTCGTGATGGTATTGAGTACCCCCGTCAGGTAAGTCTGGGACGGATCGCTGTCGGGCATCAGAATGCAGCAGAGGCAGCCCTCTCCGTCAATGGTCAGTTTCACAATGTGGGAAACGTAATGGTGGCTACCAGTCAGGGATACCCGCTTCACGACGCACTGCGTATCCTCCAGTATCGCAAGCAGATCCTCCTGGGGAGCCACTGTGTTATCCGCCGTTGATAATAGCTGTCGGACTAGGTTGCCCCGGTCCATTTTTATCTGCTCGAGAAGGGATTCCAGCGCTTCGTTGGAAGACAGCGTTTTGCTATCCTCTCCCAGGACCAATATGGGAAAAGGATTCGTGTGCACCCAGTCTTCCACCAACTGGGGGATGGGTTGCTGGCTTTCTTCTTCGGTGGACATGACGGATAAGTAGCGGTGAGTAAGAATACACGCTACTGCCGCGGGGCGGAGGTAAACTGGCCGCAAGGCGAAAGGCGATCACTCAAGTTACGCCCGCCGGAAGCATAGAATTGACTGCTAGTTGCATAGCCAGCGGTTCCGATTTGTTCTTATGACATGTCATAACATATATCCGGCAATACCCAGGTTCTATAGTTCTTCTTTTGATTAGGGTTTTCGCGGCGGAGCGCAGGAATAGGGCTTATTAGGAAAACCTTAAACCTGCGCCCCGCCGCCCCTATTTTAGAGATATGCAAAACGTGAACATCCGGCAGGAACGAGCGGCGGACCGATTGGCCGTGCACGCTCTCGTTGAAGAGGCCTTCCGCGGCGAAAGCTTCAGCGATCAGCGGGAACACTTATTGGTCGATCGGCTGCGGAATACTTCCGGCTTTGTGCCGGAATTGTCTCTGGTTGCGGAATGGAAAGGGCGGGTGGTCGGATACATTCTGCTCACGAAAATTTTCATCGAAACCAGCCAGGGTAACTATCCATCGCTAGCCCTGGCGCCGATAGCAGTAGGTGCAGACCTTCGGGGCAGGGGCATCGGCGGATTGCTCATTCGGGAAGCACACCGGCGGGCTTACGAAGTCGGGTTCGGATCCATTGTAGTACTCGGTCA
>JBASAV010000141.1:0-7664 GCA_049650785.1 Lewinella sp.
GTCTCGAGCTGCCCGCTGGCCTGGATGCCTTCGATGGCAATATTAGCGTCGCGGATAGCGGTGTAAGCGGCATTCCACACCCGCCGCAGGTCATTATTGCTGGATAATGCTTCCAGATCCCATATCTGGTAGCGGTCGCCGGAGCTGGTCCAGCCGCTGGAGTGCTCGATATCCGTATTGCCGACCATATTGTTCGACAGGCGCGAACGGAAAGGGTCCGTGCTGAAGGGTTGGTAGATGGCGTTCACCCCCTTGCGGGCGTCATCTACGTTCGAGAATACATATTGGGTATCGAAAGTCGATAGGGACTCCGGTTCCAAAAAGTCAGAGCAGGAAGCCATAGTGGCTACGGTCAGCGCCGACAGGATTAGTCTAGTTAGCATGATTGATCGATTCTAGGGGCGATTAAAAGGTGACGTTGACGCCAAAGGTGTAGGAGCGGCTACGCGGGAAGGAGGAATAGTCTACTCCCGGGGTCAGCGCCGCGTAAGTCGAACTACGGGTGGTGCTTACTTCGGGGTCGAAGCCGGTGTACTTGGTCCACAGCAGCAGGTTATTACCGGTGACGTACAGCCGCAGGCTCGAAATGCCTACGCGCTCCGTAAGCCCACCGGGAAGTGTGTAGCCGAGGTTGAGGTTGTTAAGGCGCAGGAAAGACCCATCCTCGACGGCCCAGTCGGTGATAACGGCCTGGGCGATGCCGAAGCTGTAGTGCGACCATATTTCCTTACCCTCGTTGAGTTCGGCCAGTTGGTCGAGGTCCGTGACGATACCGCCGGCGGTGCCGGTGTAGGACCCGTCCACGTCCAGATAGGTGAAGCGGTTGTCGATGCTCATGGTTTCGAGCAGGTTACCGTAGTTCACCCGGCGGAACTGGTTGTACTGGATCTTACCCGTGTTATACACGTCGTTACCCAGCGACCAGTTGAAGAAGATGTTGGCGTCGAATCCACGGTAGGTAGCATTGAAGCCAAAGCCACCCTGAGCCGCGGGTAGGGTATTGCCAATGATCTGGCGGTCGTCTCCGGTAATTTCACCGTCTCCGTTCAGGTCCTTAAGCTTGAGGAAGCCCGGACGGATGTCCGGGTTGCCAACGGTGCCGCCGGAGTTGGGAACGCCGTCGGCCAGTATGTACTCATCCGAAATCGGGTCGTAGCTGGTGAAGTCGTCGACGGTATAGTAGCCGTCTTCCACGTAACCGTAAATCTGGCCAAGGGTACCACCCACTTCCAGCAGGTAATCGTTCTGGTTATTCAAGTCGGTGCTGGCCCAGTTAGACTGGAAGAACCGGGACTCCACTCCACCGAGGTCTTCGATACGTGCGCGGTTCACGCCAACGTTGAAGCTTCCCGTGATGGAAAATTCGGGGCGGTTGATGAGGAAGGCGTTCAGACCAAGTTCGACCCCCCGGTTGGAAGTAGAACCGATGTTGTCCCACTGCGTGGTGAATCCGGTGTTGGAGGGAATTTGCGACCGCAGCAGTAGGTCACGCGTCGTATTGTAGTAGATGTCAAAGGCACCGTAAATGGACCCGTCGAGGAAAGAGAAGTCGATACCCGCGTTGCGGTTAACGGTCGTCTCCCACTGCAGTAAGGGATTGTACAGGGTGCTTTCCGAGGGCGTGTAGTAAACGTTGTCCTGATTGTTGAATCCTGGGCCATTGTTGGTTGATCCAACGAACAGGAACTGTGTTGCCGTAGCGTCGATGCGGTCGTTTCCGGTTTCCCCGTAGCTAACGCGAAGCTTCAGCTCCTGCAGCCACTCTGCGCCCTGCAGGAAAGCTTCGTCATCAAGTTTCCAACCCAGCGCTATGGCCGGGAAGACACCTACTCGGTTGCCATCGGCGAATTTGCTGGAGGCGTCGGTGCGTAGCGTACCCGTAATCAGGTAGCGGTCAAACAGGGACCAGTTGACCCGTCCAAAGAAGGAGACGCGGTTCTGATCGGTGAATAATTGAGTCTCGTGCCGGTCGGTCCGCCCAAAAGTCATATTGGCGAACAGCTCCTCCGGTGTGATGGAAAGCCGGAAGTCTTCCGAGCGGACGAAATCGGACTGTCCGCTGTTGCTGTATATCTCATGGCCACCCAGAAAGTCGATGTTGTGATTTTCGAAATCGACGAGCCGGTAGCTGATCGTGTTCAACCAGCGGAAGGAAGAGCGTTCGATATCCGTTTTCTCCCCGAGCGGCAGGTTACCGCCGTTATTGAAAGACTCACTGGTCAGCGGACCAAAGAAGCGAAGGCGTTCGTCGAATGTCTTGGATGAGGTCAGGGTCGATTTGGCCACGATATTGTCCGAGATATTCCACGCCAGGGCGGCGTTGAAGATGTAGTCGTTCGTGGTCCGCTCGCGCCAATCCTGTTCGGTCAGTTCGCGGGGATCGATCAGGCTACGCAGGAAGGACTGGAAATCGTCCGTTTCATCGATACTGTTCAGATCGATCTCGAGTTCGTCCGCTACGCCATTCACCGGCCGGGTCTGTACGGCATCCTTGATGGAGATTTGGGCTCCGCCGGAGGTTCCGGCACCGTCTACTACCGTATTGGTTACCCGGGCGCCGGCTTCGAAGATCAGGTTTGATCCCAGATCCTGTTCGAGTTTAAAATTCAGGGCGTTCCGCTGAAAGCCGGAACCGATCAGGAGTCCTTCGTCGTCGTTGCGGGTCAGGCTCAGGCTCAATTTGGTGGTGGCCGATCCGCCGCTCATACTCAGGTTGTGGTACTGCGAAAGCTGGGGATCGCCAAACAGCTCGTCCTGCCAGTCGGTACCGGGTTTCTGCTGGTAGAGTTCCAGATCCTCGTACTTTCCGAAGAACCGTTCGAAGTTGCGCACGTCAGCATCGGAGCGCACTCGGGCGTACTCATAGTTAGCCAGGACGAATTCGTAGGGAGAAAGTACATCGTACCTGCGCTCCGCCGCCAGTTCTTTAGCCTGAAGAAAGCCATTATAGTTGATGGTGATCCGCCCGGCTTCGGGACGGCGGGTGGTAATTACGATAACGCCGTTGGAGGCCTGCGCGCCGTAGATAGCCGTTGCGGCGGCGTCCTTAAGGACGTTGATGCTCTCGATATCGGTAGGCGGAACGTCCCGGATCGTGTTGACGATGAAGCCGTCAACTACGTAGAGGGGCGAGTTGTCCTGGGTGATCGATCCACCTCCCCGCACCCGGATGACTACCTCCGCATCCGGAGAGCCATCAGTTGTCAATACGTTCACACCGGGTAAGCGGCCCGTGATGGCCTCGGCGGCGCTCGTATAGGGCGTACGTTTGATTTCTTCCCCGGATAGGGAAGCCACTGATCCGGTCAGGTCGGATCGCTTCACGCTTCCGTATCCCACGACGACGACTTCGTCCAGTAGAGAGGCTTCGGAATCCAGTTCCAGGTCAATGACCGTTTGATCACCTACCGGTACTTCGGTCGCGCCGTAACCGGTATAGGAGAAGACCAGCGTGTCCGAAGTGGCAGCGCTGATCTCGTAGTTTCCCTCGAAGTCGGTAACGGAACCCGTACCCGTACCCTTAACCATGATGGTAACGCCGATCAGGGCCTCGCCTTCTGTATCGGTTATCTGTCCGGTGATTTGCTGCTGGGCCATCAGTGATGTGCTGAACAGGCTCAGTGTCGCCACCAGGAAACCGAACAATATTCTTAAATAAGGTTTTTGCATGATTTGAAGTTTTATATACTCCGTGAGTAGGAGAACTATATGGCAAAGAAAGCAAGTGGCCTGTTTAGGCAAAGAATGGACGGGTATGCATGAATTAACTTAAAGTGTGCATTTTTTAACCTTGCGTCTGGAGCTGTCCAAACGCCGCGTTTATGCACCTTTTTCGGGGTGTTTGACTACAGTTTGGAGCCCTTTTCCGACTGCTCGAATTCCAGCGCGGCGCGCATGAAGGGACCGATGCCTTTGGCGTCGTTATCGCGCACTGGCTCGCTGATGTAATACTCGTAGGAGCCATCCCGGTAAGGATCGCCACCCAGCCCGGCGACGGAGCAGCCCATCGTGAGGTGAATCTCTCCGCTCGGTTCTTCCCGAATGAATTCCTCGAGGATGCCCTCCCAGCTTTCTTCGGCTTTTGAGCGGTAGGACTCATCCAGATAGCCTTCGTTGACCCCTTTGATCATCGAGTAGACAAACATGGTGGAACCGGTTGATTCCAGGTAGTTCCCTTCGCGGTCGGGGTAGTTCAGCACCTGGTACCAGACCTTGCTTTCGGGGTCACGGACTTCCAGTACGGCATCCAGCGTTCGCTTGAGAATCTCCATGAGCTCTCCGCGGCGGGCGTGGTCTTCGGGCAGGTAATTCAGTACGTCGACGAGTCCCATGGTGTACCAGCCAACTGCGCGTGACCAGAAATGCTCGCTGGTGCCGGTTTCTTGATTAGCCCAGCGCTGTACCCGGCTTTCATCCCAGCCGTGGTATAGCAGCCCGGTCTCCTCATCGCGCATGTGCTTTTCAGCCAATATGAACTGGTCGACGATGTGGTCGAACTTTTCCGGATGGTCGAACCGCTTGGCGTACTGCGCCTGAAAGGGCTCGCCCATGAACAGGCCGTCCAGCCACATCTGCCAGGGATAGCGCAGCTTATGCCAGTAGCCCCCCTCCGTGGTCTGGGGCTGCCACTTCAACTGATAGGCCAGCGTCTCGATGGCCTTCCGGTACTTTTCCTCCCCGGTATACTCGTACAGGCTGAAGAGGAGTGGTCCGGGCGCAATCATGTCGATGTTGAACTTCTCGATCTCGTAGCCGTGGATCTCCCCGTTGGCGTTGATCATGGTGTCGCCGTAACCCTGTGCGTAGTCCAGATACATCGGCTTGTCGTAGGCTTGCGACACCTCGACCATGGAATTAAGGACAAGCCCTATGGTATAGGTCCATTTGAGATCGTCCTGGAAGTCGTTCATCCAGGCCTCGGGCGCGCGCTTCATGATGGATTGGGCCATACGTTCCGACCAGGGCAGGTCCTCCGAAAGGGAAACATTGGAGACGGTAGGAGCCGCTTGGGCAGCGGGGTTTTCGGGCGCCGGAGCGCAGGAAAAAGTGACCATCAGGAGGAAAAGCCCGGTCATCGTCCAGGATGGACGGGCGGCGAGGTTAGTAAGGTGCATACGACTTTGGGTTGATGGATTGGGAAGGAAGCGGCGTCTAACGGGCGCTCACTTTGACTTCCAGTGGATGGGTGAGCCGTTCGAGTTGCTCATCCAGGTAAGTTTTGAAATCGGATTGGGACGTGATGGCATCAATCTCCTGCGTCCAGGCGGCCAGGAAGTAGTAGGTAAGCCGGTTCTCGGCATCCGGCCGTAGCACGACGACGTGACTGTGCTCGTCTTCCGTCACCTCGATGAGATCTTCGATTCGGTAAAGAATCGCCAATCCAAGGCCGTCATCCACCAGACTCTGGTCGCCGTAGGTAGCCACGTAAGCGTAATCGCCCGCCTGACCGCGGAAGACCTCACCCGTTTCCAGTTTGACTATTCCGGTGGCCAGGTTGGGCAGGGCTTCGCTCAGTTGGACATCGTGACGGGTCATGCGGCTCCCCGCTTCAATGGATAGCTCGGAGACCACGTCCGTTTTTTGATCGTGGGCCTCCCATCCGTAGTACCGGGTTCGGATCTTGCTGCGGAGCGGACCGTTCTCGGCAATTTTGCTGGTCACCGAATCGGTCGTTTCGACCCGCAGGGCGCGGTCATCCGTCCAGGTAGCCAGCGATCCCAGGCCGAGGGACGATCCTACTTTGAGGATATCCATACCCCAGTCGGAGGGTTCGTGGTAGGAGTCGAAGCCGTCCTGACCGACATCCTGCAGAACCATATCGGGGCGTTTCTTGCCGTATACGTCCGTAGCGTTACGCCAGTCCAGGTAGAAGCGGTAGCCCACCAGGTCGGATTCCCACCCCGGCCCCTCGTAGCGGATGTACCAGGAGTGGTCGGTGTGTTCGTCCGGTACGCGCATGGAGTCCACATTCATGAATTCTCCCTCCATGTACTCGCGGTCCTTCCAGGAGCCGTTGATCTTATGCGATAGTTCGGCTTGGGTACGGGCGGGGAAGCTTGGGGGTGTTTCACCGTCGAGGGGCAGGGCGCTCACCGTGGTTTGTGCTTCGCCTTCCATACTAAGCATAAGCAGGTAGGCGTCATCGCGGTCGTCACCGTCCGTATCGACGGTCTGGTAGGGAACTTCGTCCCCGTTCTGCAGAAAGTGTACACCCGCCAGTTTTCCGTCGGCGACCAGGGCGGCCGGTACCGTGAAGGCGGCGTCGTGTTGAGCCGTCTCCAGCGGATTGCTCACGGACAGTTCGCGCGCATTCGTGCCGGTGTCGGTGTCGGTTTGACCGGTAGTGCAGGCGGAGAGCAGGAGTAAAGAGAGCGCGGTTATTGGATTTTTGATCATTACAGATAGCTTTAAGCACCGACCTTTAGTCGGTCATTGCGGGTAAGAGAAAGGGGCGAAGCACGTGCGCTTTGTCCAACCGGGAAGCTTCACCGGCGGTGAGTTGGCGGCTCCAATTTACCCGGTCAGCGGGTCGGGCACCTTTTCCGGTGTTGCCGTATTCAGCGTAGAAAACCGTGGATTCCTTTTCCGGAGAGCCCCAGTTGTCCCAGCCCTGAGGCACGATGTGATCGCCAAGTTGGCAGTTGACGAATATCGTGCGCGCATAGTCTCGCCACGGCCTGCCCAGGTACACCGAATCTACGCCTTCCGCGGCGGTCAATCCACAATTGACAAAGACGAAGCCGTACTGCCGACCCTCGGGGGTGCTGGCCGCGGTGAGGTAAGAGTTGGATTTGGCGTGGATGGTGCAGTCTTCGAAGAGGGCAGTGGCCCCGCCGAATATGAAGTCCGTGGTCCCTTCGATGTAGCATTTCCGGTAATAGTGTCGGGCCTGGGCGCCGTCGGCATACAGCGTATCCTGGTTGCCCAGAAAACGGCAGTCGTGAAATTCGGCGCGGTCGGCCTCAACGGCTACGGCAACGGCCTGCCCGACGGGTCCGGCGGTGTTTTCCACGGTCAGGTTACGGGCCTCAAAGTCATCCCCCTGGACCAGCAGGGTAGCGGTATGAAAGGTGCTGTTACGACCTCGGTCAATCCGGTCGAAAAAGTCGCCGAAACGAATGATGGTCGAGTCCGTGCTTTCCCCCAGCAGGGTTACGCGGTTATTCCAGGCGTACACCTTTACTTTTTCTTCGTAGATCCCGTTCGCTACGTGGATCGTGATCCGTTCGTCGGGGAAGGACTTCGTGGCATCGATCGCGGACTGTATAGTCGTGTACTCGGCGCTGCCATCCGCGGCAACGTATAGGTCAACGGCGTACTGCGACCGAAGTAGTCCGGTCAGCAGCAAAAGCAGGATTATGGTAAGGTGGCGCTTCATTCTTCCGTCCTGAACCAATCGTAATTAGCATAGCCGCCGTCGTTTTCGTAGACGTCGCGGATGGCGAAAATTCCCACTTTGGCGCCGACCCATTTACCCTCGCGGGCCTGGAAAACCTCGCCGAGCTCCGTGTAGGAGTTCCCGTCCGTACTGTACGAAAAGCGGCAGGCGCCACCTTCCTCCATTTCGACGCGGAGGTGTACCTCCCCGGTGGAAATAGGCTCGCTGGCTACGGTCGTTTCCGGCGCTCCGTTCTCGGCGTCCTCACACGTCACCTGCTTAATGA
>JBASAV010000142.1:0-5058 GCA_049650785.1 Lewinella sp.
ATTTTTGACAGGTAATTTCGATCATCGAACTTTTGAAGCGTAGGGCGCACTTTTTTGATTTTGCCCCTGCGGCCATCTAGATCGCTTGTCATCGAAGACGGAAACCTCCTCTCTTCAACTACAAGTAAATCTTCTCACTTTTATGGTTTCAACTATACTTACGGCCGTACCCATTCTGGGTGTTGTGGCCCTAATTTTCATGGCGATCCGCTACAGCTGGGTCAGCAAGCAAGACCCGGGTAACCCGCGGATGGTCCGCATCGGACAGAATATTGCCGACGGCGCCATGGCCTTCCTCCGGGCGGAATATCGCGTACTGGCCATTTTCGTAGCGGTCGTTGCCGCCCTGCTGATCTTCACCGCCGACGCGGCCACCAGCAGCTACATGATCGGTATCAGTTTTATCCTGGGAGCGGTCTGTTCGGCATTAGCTGGCTTCATCGGCATGCGCGTGGCCACCAAGGCCAACGTGCGGACCACGAACGCGGCCCGCGAAAGCCTGGGTAAGGCGCTCGGGGTCGCTTTCGCCGGCGGCTCGGTTATGGGGCTGGGCGTGGTCGGACTCGGCCTGCTGGGGCTGGGCTCGCTGTTTATACTCTTTCAGGGCATGTTCGTACCGGAAGGAACGGTAGCCGGTAGCGCCGAGGCGCAGTTTGCCATCGTGCGCGTGATTACGGTACTTACGGGCTTCAGTTTCGGTGCTTCCTCTATTGCCCTCTTCGCCCGCGTGGGCGGGGGTATCTACACCAAAGCCGCCGACGTGGGTGCCGACCTCGTAGGTAAGGTAGAAGCCGGCATTCCCGAGGACCACCCGCTCAACCCGGCCACCATTGCGGATAACGTAGGTGACAACGTGGGTGACGTGGCCGGTATGGGTGCCGACCTCTTCGAATCCTACGTCGGTTCCATCATCGGTACCATGGTGATCGGTGCGGCCTTTATTGTACTGCCCGAATTCACACAAACCGAGATCGGCGGACTCAACGCCGTCCTGTTGCCCCTGGTGGTCGCCGGCATCGGTATCGTAGCCTCCATCATCGGCACCTTCTTCGTGCGGGTGAGTGAGGGGGGGGACCCGCAGAAAGCGCTCAATACGGGGGAACTCGTCGCGGCTGCCATTATGCTGGTGCTGACATATTTCGCGGTTACGGTACTTCTACCCGCCGAATGGTCCATCGTGGCCCTGACTTCGGGTGTCGAGCAGACCTTCACTTCCATGGGGGTATTCTTTGCCATCATTCTGGGTTTGCTGGCCGGTCTCGGCATCGGATACATCACCGAATACTACACGGGTACGGGCTCCGCGCCGGTACAGGGCATTGTGGATCAGTCCGCCACCGGTGCGGCTACCAACATTATTGCCGGTCTGGCCGTGGGCATGCGCTCTACCGCTTATCCTATCCTGGTGCTGTGTGCCGCCATTATCGGCGCCTACTACTTCGCCGGTCTCTACGGTATCGCGATCGCCGCCGTGGGAATGCTTTCCAATACCGGTATTCAGCTGGCCGTTGACGCTTACGGACCGATCTCCGACAACGCCGGAGGGATTGCCGAGATGGCCGGCCTCGAGCCCGCCGTACGGGAACGTACCGACAAACTGGACGCCGTGGGTAACACCACCGCCGCCATTGGTAAGGGTTTTGCCATCGGCTCCGCGGCCCTGACCGCCCTGGCCCTTTTCGCCGCCTTTATGCAGACGGCTGGCATCACCAGCATCGATATTGCTAATCCTTACGTTATGGCCGGCCTTTTCCTGGGTGCCATGTTGCCGTTCCTCTTTAGTGCCTTCTCTATGGAAGCCGTGGGTCGGGCCGCCAACGACATGATCCAGGAAGTGCGTCGTCAGTTTCGGGAAATTCCCGAACTGAAAGCCGCCCTGGAGGTGATGCGCCGCAACGATACCGCCGATCAGGCCGTATGGACCGACGTGGACAAAGAAGTGTTCTTCGCCGCCGACGGCAAGGCGGACTACCAACGCTGCGTCGAGATCTCTACGAAGGCCTCCATCCGCGAGATGGTAATGCCCGGTCTCATTGCCGTACTCGCTCCCGTGGTCGTCGGCTTCGCCGGCGGTGCGGAAATGCTCGGCGGGCTTCTCGCCGGAGTAACCAGTGCCGGCGTAATGATGGCCATTTTCCAGAGTAATGCCGGTGGCGCCTGGGATAATGCCAAGAAAATGTTCGAGGAAGGAGCATCCGTACAGGGTACCATCTACCATAAGGGCTCCGATCCGCACAAGGCTGCGGTAGTTGGCGACACCGTCGGCGATCCCTTCAAGGATACCTCCGGCCCCTCGCTGAACATCCTGCTTAAACTGATGGCGGTGGTCGCCCTGGTGATCGCACCGATGCTTTAACCGCTAGTGGTCTGCCGAACGTAGCGGTAGCGTAGTTCGTCCGCCCACGGGTCGTTTGAAAATTTTACGCCCCTGCTGACTTTAGTTGGTGGGGGCGTTTTGTTGTTGGTGGGTTGACGGAACTATCGCGATGGCCGCCCTCCGCTGACGCTTGGGGCTGACATCGCTTGGGTGTGGACGTCCCTGCCAGGGCCGTTTGGTTAGTGGTCTGCCTAACGTAGCGAAACGGAGTTCGTCCGCCGACGGGTAGTAAGGACCAAACACCAAATCTACCTGACCTGGCATTTATCAGATATGAATCTTAATTCTACCTGGAAATATTGGTATCTCCCCTGGGGCGTGGGGTTGTTGATGCAGGCAATCGTGATGCATCAGTTCTACGCGGAACCACCAACAGAAACTCCTTCTATTGAAACTTCGGCGATGCCCGCGGAGGATATCAATCCACCCTCAAATTACCATATCTCTTATTCGCCGCCATCTTTTCTGGGCTGTCTATCGGACACTGACGGGTCCACTCCGTGTAATCCTGTCACACTAGACGAGTGGCTGGAGGCCCATCTGGAATATCCACGGGGAAGTCGAACGCATAAGTCCGCGGGTATTGCCGAAGTAAGTTTCGTAGTCGGTCACGATGGCTTCGTTCGCGATCTTCAGGTGGTGCAGGACCCCGGGTATGGCCGGGGTCTGGATCTGTTGCGGGCCTTTCAGGTAATGGAACGGGAGAAAGTACGATGGGAACCTAGTATTAAGAAAAATTGGGCGACGAAGACCTCGCAGGTAAGAAGTATGCGGCTGACCCACCGAGTTAAGTACAATATGGTGTGGGGATGTACCGGGTTTTGACGGGCTTGCAATTCGGGTATAATGCTGAACCCACCTCCCGGGCAGACCAGCTAGCGCCGGGCGGACCAGGAGGCCTCACGAGTGGTCCGCCGAACGTAGCGAAGCGGAGTTCGTCCGCCCACGGGTAGTGTGGAGAATACATCGAACCGAGCAATTACGTCCCCCCGCTGGGCAGACCAGCTAGCGCCGGGCGGACCAGGAGGCCTCACTAGTGGTCTGCCGAACGGAGCGTAAGCGGAGTTCGTCCGCCCACGGGTAGTGTGGAGAATACATCGAATCGAGTAAATACGTCCCCCCGCTGGGCAGACCAGCTAGCGCCGGGCGGACCAGGAGGATACCCACGCGGCGATATGTACCGGACGTAGTACCTTTCCCCCTATGTCCAACTTCCCCAAACTAGGTATCCTCGGCGGCGGGCAGCTCGGCAAGATGCTCTGCCAGGCCGCCAGCGAATGGCACCTGCCGGTGTACGTCCTGGATAAAGACGAAAGCTTCCCCGCTGCCCCCTACGCCACCGTCTTCGAGCGGGGCAACTTCCGCGATTACGATGACGTGATGACCTTTGCGCACAATCTCGATGTGGTCACCATCGAGATCGAGCACATCGATACCCGGGCGCTTCACGAACTTGAGAAGCAGGGCGTGAAGGTGTATCCACAAGCGGCGAAGGTGGACCTGATCAAGGATAAGGGCCTGCAAAAGCAGTTCTACGCCGAGCATGGTATCGCCACCACGGACTTCAAACTCTACGGTAGCAAGGAGGAAGTGATACGGGCGGTAGAGAAGGGGGATCTCCACCCTCCGTTCGTGCAAAAGACGCGCACCGGCGGCTACGACGGCCAGGGAGTAGCCGTCATTCGCTACCGGGGGGACGTGCCCGATAAATTGCTCGACGGCCCCTGCCTCGTGGAAGATCTGGCCGATATCGACAAAGAACTAGCCGTCGTCGTGGCCCGCTCGGTCAACGGAGAGGTCAAGGTGTTCCCGACCGTCGAGATGGAGTTTCATCCCACCGCCAACCTGGTCGAGTTCCTCATCTGCCCCGCCGCCCTCGACGGCGATACCGATGGCCGCGCCAGCAAACTGGCCGTAGATGTCGTGAAAAAGATGGAGATCGTCGGTCTCCTGGCCGTGGAGCTCTTCCTCACCAAAGACGGCGAGCTGCTAGTGAATGAAGTAGCCCCCCGCCCCCACAACAGCGGCCACCACACCATCGAAGCCTGCGCCACCAGCCAGTACGAGCAGCACATTCGGGCTATTCTGGGCTTACCCCTGGGAGACCCCTCTCTCCTGCGCCCCGCCGCCATGATCAATCTGCTTGGGGCCGAAGGCCATACGGGACCTACGCACTACGACGGTTGGCAGGAGGTATTGGCCATCCCCGAAGTGCATCCGCATCTTTACGGCAAGGCAGATACCCGGCCCTTCCGAAAGATGGGACACCTTACGGCGCTGGGGGATACGGTCAAGATCGCGCGGGAGCGGGCGAAACGCGCCCAGGAATTGCTACAGATTGTAACGAAGTAAAAAACCCCTCCCCGCATCCACCGGATGGTGAATACAGGGAAGGGAAACTCCAACTAAACTACTATTTCCAGCCGCCGCCCAACGCTTGGTACAAGTTCACGGTGGCGGCCAGTTGGTCTTTGCGGGTTTCGATCAGGTCGGTACGGGCCTCGAGCGCATCCCGCTGGGTGAGGAGCACTTCGAGGTATTCGGCGCGGGTCGACTGAAAGAGCTTATTGGAGACTTCGATCGCCTCGTCGAGCATGGCTACCTGTTCTTCCTTCAGACGGTAGGCATCGGCCAGCTTATCGATGTTGGAAACCTCGGTGGCGACTTCCCGGTACGCATCC
>JBASAV010000143.1:0-8029 GCA_049650785.1 Lewinella sp.
GGTGCTGCCGTCGTGGCTCAATACTACCTGCTTCAGGTACCCCGCTTTGCGCAGGGCAAGCAGGTGTTGCAGGTGGCGGTCGAAGGTATCGGCACCCTGTAATTTTCCAGCCTGATAGTAGGGCAGCTTTATTCCGTCCAGACTTATCCAGGCACCTGCCCCGGCGGCCTCCAAAAGGGGCTGCGAATCGGGTACGTTTTGTGCGTGCGTCCAGGTCCAGGCGGAGGGATGGACGCCTTCACCTTCTAAGATAGTAAGCTGTTGGGCGGCGGCGGGGGCGTTGTTTCCGGTGTGGACGGCCAGCGTGAGGCCGGTCTCCCGGTGCGTGATGGCGGCGGCCCGCACCAGCCTGGCATCGATTTCGCTTATGGGACCATTGTCCACGGCCGTTTTGACGAAACCGGGCCTGATACCGCTTTCCCCGATGCCGATCTCAAACTCCGCAATCCACTGGGCGGCTATTTCCTCGGCGGTTTGCTCGTACGCGGTTTCTGGCACGTATCGGTCCTCGGCGGCGCCGTAGAAACCAGTGTTGGTAATGAGGTGAAGCTCGCTTTCTGCCGAAAGCTTAGCCAACAACGCCGCGTTGCGACCAAATGTCTGGGCGGTGCAGTCCGCGATGGCTGACACACCGAGTTCGCCGAGGTAACGGAGATAGGGAACGACTTCCTCCATCACGATACGCTCATCGAATTCGGCCGGTTCGGCGGGGGCTTCCCCGAATCGGCTCAGGATATGTTCGTGGGGGAGACAGAATCCCAACTCGCCGGGATCGATGGGGCCGGATACCGTCATGACGGTACCCGCAAAATCTTGATTTGGTACAGTAGGATTCGACCAGGCTTTCCGGCAGGGCAGGCACCCGACAATGCCGAGAGCAGCTAGGGTACGCAGGGCATCACGGCGACCGGTAGGCATACGATCAGGCTGTTTTTAACCGGGGCTTGGCCAGGGGTGACCGCTCCGCGAGTAGCTCGGGCGTAAGGCGATCGAAGGCGTAACCCAGATCGGTGTAGTACTGGAGCAGGCGGGGTAAGATGTTCCGTAATTTCTCTTCCGCTTTCAGACTATCGTGCAGCACGACGATGCTTCCGGGGCGGGCGTTTTCGACCACGTTCTCGAAGCAATCATCGGGGGTCAGCTCGGGGTCAAAATCACCGCTGAGTACGTCCCACATGACAATGTCGTAGTGGCGCTGAAGGAACTGGGCCTGACTCGGCTTCAGTCGTCCGTAGGGGGGGCGGAACAAGGAAGTCTTGAGCTGCTTGGCGGCGTGACGGATGTCGTGGAAGTACGGCACGTTGTCCGTCTTCCAGCCGTCGAGGTGGTGCGTGGTATGGTTACCGATAGTATGCCCGGCATTGACTACCTGGCGCATTACGTCAGCGTACCGGCGGGCGTTATTGCCGACGCAGAAAAAAGTGGCCTTGGCATCAAAACGATCGAGTTGTTCCAGTACCCAGGGCGTCAGGTGCGGGATGGGGCCGTCGTCGAAGGTCAGGTAGATGGTCGGATCCTCCTTGCCGGCGTCCACCCGCCAGTGGAAGTTGGGGAAGAGCTTCTGAATTACCCTGGGTGTCTTAATAAGGTACATGGTCTTGTGGAGTCTTGAGAGGAAAATAACTTGTGTTGTATATGGAATGTCAGAAAACCAGGGTTCAAGACCGGTCAACGTGGAGGCTAGTTCAGGGGTTCAGTGCGGACCAAGCCGTAGATAACTACCTTTGCCGAAATTCTGGATCAGCACCTGTTGACGGTCGTATTTTAAACGTAAAAGCGGCATGTATTGCTGCTTTCCTAATAAAATTTTCCAATCTGCTGTCCGCTTAATTACAATGTATGCAAAACGTTCGCGTTCGATTCGCCCCATCGCCCACCGGTGCTCAACATATCGGTGGTATACGTACCGCCCTGTATAATTTTTTATTCGCCCGTAATCAGGGGGGCGTTTTCGTACTTCGGATAGAAGATACCGACCAGAAACGCTACGTAGAGGGCGCAGAGCAGTATGTCATCAATGCACTCCAGTGGGCCGGCATCACACCCGATGAAGGCCCCGGCATCGGTGGCGATTATGGCCCTTACCGCCAGAGTGAACGCCGCGAGATATATCGTAAATACACGCAAAATCTGCTGGACTCCGGTCATGCGTACTATGCCTTCGACACCGAGGCGGAGCTCGACCAGCGGCGGGAAGCGGAGAAAGAAGCCGGCAACCACAGCTTTCGTTACGACGCCTCCACGCGTGGCGATATGCGCAATAGCCTCAGCCTGGGCCGGGACGAAACCGAGCGACTCCTGGCCGAGAACACCCCCTACGTCGTCCGGCTGCGGGTGGAGCCCGGCGAGATGGTCCACATAAAGGACCGCGTACGGGGAGACGTGGCCTTCCGCAGTGAGGAGGTGGACGATAAGGTGCTGGTGAAAGCCGACGGTTTGCCCACTTACCATTTGGCCAACGTAGTCGACGATCACCTGATGAAGATCACGCACGTGATCCGCGGCGAAGAATGGCTGCCGAGCACGGCCCTACACGTTCTGCTCTACCGCTCCTTCGGCTGGGAGAAAACGATGCCCGAGTTTGCGCACCTGCCGCTGCTACTGAAACCGACCGGCAAGGGGAAACTGAGCAAGCGCGACGGACAGCAGCTGGGCTTTCCCGTGTTTCCGCTCGACTGGGGCGAAGAAGGGGACGAGGATTATTTATCGGGATTCCGGGAGGCCGGCTTCCTGCCCGAGGCCATGCTTAACTTTCTGGCGTTCCTCGGGTGGAACCCCGGCACCGAGCAGGAGATCTTCAGCAAAAAGGAGCTGACCCAGGCCTTTGAACTCGATCGCATCAACAAATCCGGGGCCCAGTATGACTTCGAGAAGGCAAAATGGTATAACCAGCAGTACCTCATCAATACGCCCGATGAAAAGCTGGGTCCACGCATCGCCCACGTGTATGCCGATAACGGACACCCCATTAGTGAGGAAATGGCGACCACGATAGCCGGGTTGCTGAAGGAGCGGGTGCATACCCTGCCGGAGTTCTTCGAGCAGGGCGTTTACTTCGTTGCCCGCGTAGGGATCAACGATGAAAAAAGCGCCCGTAAGAAGTGGAAGCCCGAGCAGCGCCCCGCCTTCGAAGATTTGCGTAAGCGCTTATCTAAGGTCACGGACTGGCAGGCCGCCCGTATCAAAGAGGAGACGGTGGCGTTCATGGAAGAAAAGGGCATGGGCTTCGGTGCCGTGCTGCCTATCCTGCGACTGGCCGTCAGCGGTACGGTCAAAGGTCCGGATGCCTTCGCCATCTTGGAGGCCGTTGGCCGGGAGGAGACGGTGGCCCGACTGGGGGAAGGTTTCAATCTCATGGACCGGATCGTGGTGGATACTCGCACCTCCTGAGAGTAGTGTAAAGCGTAGGTTAAGATTTTGGGGGTCGCCGGGTGATTAAGTGGTCGGACGACTAGTCGTCCGACCACTAATGGCGCGACCACTAGCGGCGCGACCAATACCCACCCCCCCTCCTACACCTCAATCTCCTTAGGGTAACACAGAAAAAACTTCGTATACGACCGCGGCGCAATCGCAAAATCACTGATGCTCGACATCGGTACCACCTCGCCGTATTTCGTCCACACCATGATTTCCTCCTTCGTGAGGGTGTAGGCACTGTTCGTCTCCTGACCCTGGATGACGAGGTGGGCGGCGGCGTTGCGGGGCAGGCGGACATCGGTGCGGATGGCTTCGCGCAGTTCGTTGACGTAAGCTGGATCAAACGGATCGTTGCTGAACTCGAGGCGGAACAGCCGGCGGTTGACCAATCCGTAGCTGAGGTACGACAGCAGCGCATCCGGGTGGTGCTGCCAGGTTTTGACGGCGGCACTGATATCGGTATCGTCGAGGGCGGCGAAGCAGTCCAGCAGCTGGTTGCGGGAGGAGAGGAAGTCGTCGCTTACCACCCGGTGGATCAGGAAGTACTCCAGTGCCGGCGGGGCCCAGGGCGGCTGCCCCATCTCGGACAGTTCCCGCGCCCGCTGCAGGGTCAGGCGGAGCATTTGCTCGGCGGCCACGACGGTCTTGTGCAGGTACACCTGCCAGTACATGATGCGGCGACTGGTCAGAAAGCGCTCGACACTGTAGATGCCCTTTTGCTCGACCACCAGGCGTCCCTCGATCACGTTGAGCATCTTGATGATGCGGTCGTAGCCGATCACCCCCTCGGCCACCCCGGTGAAGTAGCTATCGCGATTGAGATAATCCAGGCGGTCCATGTCGAGCTGGCCACTGACGAGCTGGTGCAGAAAGGGCTTCGGATACTTGCCGGTGAACACCTCGATGGCCAGGCTCAGCTTCCCCTGGAACTCATCGTTGAGCCGCTGCATGAACAGCAGGCTGAGTGTCTCGTGGTTTACCCCGATCAGCGTATGCTCGAGGGTATGGGAGAAGGGACCGTGGCCGATATCGTGCAGCAGGATGGCGATCATCACCGCCTCGGCCTCTTCTTCGCTGATGCTTACTCCCTTGGCCCGCAGACTGTCCACCGCCTGCTGCATCAGGTGAAGCGCCCCGATAGCGTGGTGGAAACGGGTATGCAGCGCGCCGGGATATACGTAGTGCGTCAGGCTCACCTGCTTGATATTGCGGAGCCGCTGAAAGTAGGGATGCTCGACCAGGTCGAACAGGGTACCGTAGGGAATGCCGACGAAGCCGTAAACGGGGTCGTTGAGGATCTTGGTCTTTTTCTCCATCGTGCTTAACGGGTAAGGTAAGCCACCATTTTTTGTTCGCCATTTGGGGGCGGCGAGCGCAGGAATAGAGCCGACTCCGTAAAGCTGCTAACCTTCTAAAGGTGTTCGTGTTACACCTCAAATCCCAGGTATGAACCGACTTTTACTCCTAGCCCTCTTTTTACTTCCGTTAGCGCTGGCTGCCCAGGCGGTCCCCGTAAGCGGAACCCTGGTACAGGACTCTGACGAACAGCCTCTGGGATTCGCGACCGCCGTGGCCTACCGGCAGGCCGACAGTACCATGGCCGCTAACGCCACCACCGCTAACGACGGGTCCTTCGCGATGAACGTAGAGCCGGGCGCTTATTACCTCGTGATTGAATTTCTGGGCTACGATGACCTGACCATCCCGGACATCAACGCCGCGGATGAGGCAATAGAACTGGGTACGCTGCGTCTGGGCCAGAGCGGGGTCGCACTCGAAACGGTGGAAGTGACCACTGAGCGCAGCCAAATGGTCATGAAACTCGATAAGCGCGTCTTCAACGTGGGGAAAGACCTTACCGGCGCCGGAAATAACGCCGCCGATATTCTCAACAACGTCCCGTCGGTAAACGTGGATCCGGAAGGAAACGTCAGCCTGCGGGGCAGCAACGGGGTGCGCATCCTGGTGGATGGCAAGCCCTCCGCCATGCTCAGCTCCGGTGACCTCGATGCGCTGCGGCGCATGCAGGGCGACATCATCGAAAGCGTGGAGGTGATCACTAACCCGTCGGCCCGTTACGAGGCGGAAGGGGAAGCCGGTATCATCAACATTATCCTCAAGAAGAACCAGCAGCGGGGGATTAACGGATCGTTTGGAGCAACGCTGGGCTATCCGGAGAATTTCGGGGCCAGCTACAGCCTGAATTTTCGCCGTAACCAATTCAACCTCTTCTCCAACTTCGGTATCGCCTACCAGCGCTCCCCCGGCGGCGGCAGCAGCGACCAGCGCTTTTTCAACGACGACGGCAGCCTCCTGGCCCTCTACGAAAGTGAAACCGATCAGGATCGGGGTGGTATCGGTGGCAACTTCCAACTGGGCACGGATTGGTTCATCAACGACTATAATCAACTCACCGGCTCGCTACTGTACCGGCGTTCCGAGGACGACAATTATACCTTGGTCACGTACCGCGATTTTAACGAAGACCGGAATCCGATCGCCACCACGGTTCGCGATACCGAGGAAGAATCGGGAAACCAGAACCTGGAATCCTCGCTCGCCTACAAGCGCACGTTTGCCGACAACGAAGAACACGTCTGGACCGTCGACGCGCAGTACATCCTGGACGACGACCTGGAACTATCGGATATCACCCAGACGGCTACGGATAGGGACGAACCGCTCCTGCAACGCGCCAGCAACACCGAGTACGAAACCAACCTCCTGCTCCAGAGCGATTACATCCATCCCTTCAACGATTCGATCAAACTCGAGGGTGGCGTGCGAACGACCTTCCGCACCGTCAAGAATGCCTACCAGGTGGAAGAGGCGGACGGGGCGGGCAACTACCAGATCGTGGATGAGTTTGACGACGAGCTGGAGTACGTCGAGAACATCGCCGCCGCCTACTTCATCGGTAGCGCCCAATTCGGTTCCCTGGGACTACAGGCCGGTCTGCGGGGGGAACACTCCGATGTGACCGCCAGCCTGCTGCGTGCCGAAACGACGAACGAGCAGAACTACTTCAACCTCTTCCCCAGTGCGTCGCTGTCTTACCAGCTGAGCGAGGTCAATCAGATACAGCTGAGTTACAGCCGCCGACTGAGCCGACCCTACTTCCGACTCTTACTTCCTTTCTCCAACTTCAATAACCCCCGTAATAACACCGTGGGAAACCCCACCCTGCGCCCGGAGTACACCGATTCCTACGAGGCCGGTCTGCTTCGCTACCTGCCGGAAGGGTCCGTGCTGGCGAGCGTGTACTACCGCTACACCACGGGCGTGATCGAACGGCTGGTCCTGCCGGCCGACGATGGGACCACGATTGAGTACCCGGTCAATCTGGGCACCCGGAATGCTTACGGTGTCGAACTCAACTTCAACTACGACTTTACCGATTGGTGGAAGTTTACCTCGGATGTGAATTTCTATACCGCCCAGGTAGAAGGCGCCTTCCAGGAAACGGACTACGCCGTCGACATCACCTCCTGGAGTGGCCGGGGTGCCTCCATCCTCGACCTCACCGATCGGCTGCAGGCCCAGGTGACCTTCGACTACAATGCCCCCCAGAATACGCCGCAGGGCCGCCGACTTTCCGTCTATGCTCTGGACATCGGCGCCTCACTGGACGTTTTCCGGGGTAAGGGAACCCTAACTTTAAGTGGTCGGGATCTGTTCAATACACGGATCGAGCGGACCATAATTAACCAGCCCGATTATGAGTCCGTTTCTGACTTCCAGTGGCGGCAGGCGCGGCAGGTCGTACTTAATCTGGTGTACCGGTTGAATCAGGATAAGCCGGCGGCCGTTCAGTAGAGGCTTTTGCCCTGCGCTCCGGCGCCCTAAATATGCTTCTGAATCACGAACTTTGCGCCGGCTTTACCTTTAGCTAGCTTACGATGAATATAGTAATTGCCGGTGCCGGCGACGTTGGTTTTCACCTGGCCGAACTATTAGTTACCGAAAATCAAAATATCACCCTGATCGACAATGATCAGGATGTACTTGATTACGCGGGATCCCACCTGGACGTGCTCACGGTCCGGGGTGATGCTACCAGTCTGGTGACGCTGGAAAGCGCCCGGGTACGAAACGCCGACCTGATGCTGGCCGTCACGACGAGTGAGCAGACCAATATGATGTCGGCCATCCTGTCTAAAAAACTGGGTGCCGGCCGCGTCATTGCCCGCGTGGACAATGAGGAGTACCTCGAGTCCGAAAATCAGGAAACGGTCTGCTCCCTGGGTATCGATCAGCTCATCAGTCCCCGCCAGTTGGCGGCCATGGAGATCGAGCGCCTGGTGAATAAGTGTTCGTTTACGGACATCTACGAATTTGAAGACGGAAAGCTCTCGCTGGTAGGTATCACCCTCGACAGCAATTCTCCCCTGGTCGGAAGAAAGCTGTCCGAGATCGAAGGGTTGAACAACCGCGACCAGTTGCAGCTCATCGCCATTCTCCGCGGGCACCAGACGCTTATCCCCCGGGGCCACACCGAACTGCGGCGCAACGACCACATCTACTTCATTACCCGACCGGAGCACACCAAAAAGGTGGAGGAGTTCGTGGGTAAAGATCACGTGAAGGTTACCAATGCCATGATCATGGG
>JBASAV010000144.1:0-3338 GCA_049650785.1 Lewinella sp.
GCCCCCCTGGGATCTACCATCAACCGTTTCAAGAAGCAGCTACCTAAATACGCTGAAGAAATAGAGGCGGCCTACCTGGAATTTAACAACCAATAATTTATGCTACAACGATTATTCTTATTGCTGGCCGGTTTGAGCCTGGTCGCCTGTGAGGACGACACCAAGTCCGGCATGCAAACCACCGACCTCGGCAACCGCTACACCTACGTCAATGCCAACGATGACGGTCAGCTGGCCAACCCCGGAGACTACATCTACTTCCAGGCTCAGTTGAAGAACGAAGCCGACAGTACCATTTACGATACCCGGGATGGAGGCGGTGAAACCCCCGTGATCCAGGCATTGTCCGACACGATCATCAACGAGAACACCGGACCGGTCGAGGATATCGTCCGAAAGCTTCGCGTCGGAGAACGAGCCGTCATTCGCACCAACATCAGCGAATATCCGCCACAGGCCAAGCCCCCCGGAATGCAGGATGATACCGTGCTGCTATACGACGTAGAGGTGACCGAAATCATCGCGCAGGAAGAATACAGCGCCCGTCAGGAAACGCTACGTGCCGAACAGGAAGCCAAGGCTACCGAGATCCGGGGCCGCGAAGAAGAAGTGCTAAGTTTCACGCAGCAGGTTTACGATGACTACCAGGCCGGGGAACTGGACGACCAGTTGCAGTCAACCGATAATGGTGTTCGGTACATTATCCACGAGGAAGGTACGGGACCCGAAGCCGAACCGGGAAGCAACGTAGTGGTACAATACGTTGGCCGACTTTCCGAAAACGGAGAGATCTTCGACCAAAGCTTCGAACGCGGCATGGGCATTCCCTTTCCGCTGGGAGCCGGCCGGGTCATTCCGGGCTGGGACGAAGGGATCGGTGCCCTACAGCAGGGCGACCGGGCTACTCTGATCATTCCATCTGAACTGGGATACGGAGCACAGGGCACGCCGAACGGCAGCATTCCGCCAAACAGCGAACTCATGTTCTACGTCGAACTGGAAGAAGTGCAGTAAGCACCGTTCCATCTGATCACCCACAACAACGGGGGCGGTAGTAATCCTACCGCCCCCGTTGTAATTTAGCGAGATAGGTAGCTCCTATTTTCCCTTGAAATCGGCGCGGCGCTTCTCCACAAAAGCGGAAGCTCCTTCCCGAAAATCCTCCGTTTTAGTCGTACGGCCAAATGCTTCTGCCTCTTCGGTGTAGCCGTTGGGGTTCTTGTAGTAAGCGTTTACGGCGCGAATACTTTCCTGAATAGCTAACGTGCCCTTGGTGGCGATAGTAGTGAGTAGTTCCGTGGCCTTCTCCTTGGCCTGATCCACGGGTAACGTATAGTTTACCAGCCCGAGGCGCTCCGCCTCCTTAGCGTCGATCATATTTCCGGCGAGGATGAGCTCCATGGCTTTACCCTTACCGATATACTGATTTAGACGCTGGGTTCCACCGTAGCCGGGAATGATCCCCAAATTAACTTCCGGCTGGCCGAAGCGGGCGGCATCCGTGGCGATCCGCATATGACAAGCCATAGCCAGTTCACAGCCGCCGCCAAGAGCGAACCCATTGACGAGCGCGATTACAGGGCGGTGAAAATTTTCGATCAGGAAGAAGATCTCATGGCCGCGGTTCGCCATTTGTTGGCCGTCGCCGCGATCGGCTACCGCCAGGAATTCTTTTATATCCGCTCCCGCGACAAATGCCCGGTCACCGGAGCCGGTGAGGATCACCCCGGAAAAATCCGTCCGATCGGCATAATCCGTTCCAAAGAATTTCTCCAACTCCCCGAGCGTTTGCTGGTTGAGCGCGTTAAGGGCTTTTGGGCGGTTGATGGTAAGGCGGACGATTCCGTCCGTCTGCTCAATTAGTAGGTTCTCGTAGCTCATGCGGGGAAGATAAGTTCCCCTTAGTTGTTGACCTCTTCGTTCAGCTCCTGTAGATAGCTATTTAAGCGCTCCATGGGCTTCACGATCGCTACCCGGCCAGAGCGGACGAATTCGTATAGTCCGACTAAGCGAAGCTCCGTGAGCAGCGCTTCGGTCTCGTATTCGTGACCGGTCTTCTCGATAACCACGTATTCCGGCTCGATGAGGAGAACCCGGGCATTGTGCCGCCGGATCATCATTTCCACCTCGTTACCATTGCTGAAAACCTCTATGGGTACTTTGTACAGAGCGATCTCCTGGTACACGATGTCCTTGTCGTCGTAATAAAACGCCTTCAGTACATCGACCTGGTTATCCAGCTGCGCCACCAGCTTGATCACCATTTCCTCCGTCACTTCCACCACGATGGTGAAGCGGTGAATGGATTCATCACTGCTGGCACTCGTTGTGAGGCTGCTGATATTCAGATTGCGACGGTTGAATATTCCGACGACGCGGGATAGCAGGCCCGTCTGATCCTCGGTAAACACGGTGATGGTAAAGGAGCGCTTCATAGGTTGGGGAGTAGTTGACATTATTGCTCGATCAAATCTTCCGGGCCCAGGATCACCTCACTGACGGACTTACCGCTGGGTACCATGGGGAAGACGTTATCCTCCTTGACCGTATGTAGGTGAAGCAAATAAGGTCCTTCGTGGGCGAGCATCACCGTGATGGCATCCACCACCTCCTTCGGGTCACGCACCGTGCGGCCCGGCACGCCGAAGCCCTTGGCGATCGTGACGAAATCAGGGTTCTGCAGCTCGACGGAGCTGTACCGGCGCTTATGGAAGAGCTCCTGCCACTGCCGGACCATGCCGAGGAAGTTGTTATCGAGCAGTACGATCTTGACCCCCACGTTCCACTGCGCACACAATCCGAGTTCCTGCAGGGTCATCTGAAAACCGCCGTCACCGATGAACGCCACCACCTGCCGGCTCGGATCCGCATACTTAGCACCGAAAGCGGCCGGAAGGCCGTACCCCATTGTACCCGCACCGCCGGAACTGACCCACTGATCGTGCCCTTTATATTCGTAGTACCGGGCGGCCATCATCTGATGCTGCCCCACGTCGGTAGCAACAATGGCCTTTCCATCGGTCTGCCGGCTGACTTCCCGGATGACCTGACCCATGCGGATTTGTCCGTCTGCCGTCGGCTTTATCGCCTCACTGATCACGCGCTTTTCTTCGATCTCACTGCACTCCTCAAATCGAGCGACCCATTCCGGGTAGGTCTTACTCTCCACCATCGGGAGCAGCGCCTCCAGCACTTCGCGCGCGTCGCCGAGCACGGGTGCCACTGTTTTCACGTTCTTGTTTATTTCGGCGGGATCCACCTCGATGTGGACCACCTGGGCGTCCGGCAGGTATTTCGATAGCAGTCCGGTCACTCGGTCGTCGAAGCGCATACCGATT
>JBASAV010000145.1:0-4869 GCA_049650785.1 Lewinella sp.
CAGGTTATCAACGAAGATGATTTTGTCGCTGGTGGTCTGGTAGAGTCGTTTGACCATGTTGCGCCCTACGAAGCCGCAGCCGCCGGATACTAGGTGGAAGTTCATTAGTCTGTTAGTTCGTTAGTAGCGCTTCGCGCTGTTAGTCGCACTCCGTGCGGTTAGTTTGGCCATGAATGGGTGACGGGAACGGGCTTGGCGAAGTGATTAGTACGTATTTAGTCAGCCGGGCCCCTTCAGCTATTCACGAATTCATCCATTCACAAATTGAACGAAATCCCCTGAGCCAAAGGCAACTCCGTACTATAATTAATGGTATTCGTCTGCCGACGCATGTACACCTTCCAGGCATCCGAGCCGGATTCGCGGCCGCCGCCGGTTTCTTTTTCGCCGCCGAAGGCGCCGCCAATCTCCGCCCCGCTGGTGCCGATATTGACGTTGGCGATGCCGCAGTCGCTGCCGGTGGCGCTGAGGAAGCGTTCGCTCTCGCGCATGTTATTGGTCATGATGGCGGAGGAGAGGCCCTGGGGTACGCTGTTCTGGATTTTGATGGCTTCGTCGAGGTCCTTATACTTCATCAGGTAAAGGATGGGGGCGAAGGTTTCCTGCTGAGCCATCTTACTGTCGGCGGCCACTTCCGCGATACAGGGCTTGACGTAGCAGTCCGAGCCGAGTCCATCGATGCGGCCTCCTTCTACGGCCATCTTGCCGCCTTCGGCTTTTATACCCTCAATGGCTTTCAAGTAGGTTTCTACGGAGCCTTCGTCGATGAGGGGACCCACGTGGTTCTTCTCGTCAAGCGGGTCGCCGATGTGGAGTTGTCCGTAGGCTTTGGCGAGCTTATCGCGGACTTCCTCGTAGCGGTCTTCGTGAACGATCAGGCGACGGGTGCTGGTACAGCGCTGGCCGCAGGTGCCGACGGCACCGAAGAGCGCTCCAGTGAGGACCAGGTCCATGTCGGCCGAAGGCGTGATGATAATGGCATTGTTGCCGCCTAATTCCAGCAGCGACTTACCAAGCCGGGCGGCTACCGTTTGGGCGACAGCCTTCCCCATGCGGGTGGAACCGGTCGCCGAGATCAGGGGTACGCGGGTATCCTTTGTCAGCATCTCTCCAATGATGTAATCGCCGTTGATGAGGCTACAGATACCTTCGGGCAGGTCGTTATTGGCGGCCACCTTCGCCCAGATATTTTGGCAGGCGACACCGCAGAGAGGGGCCTTTTCACTCGGCTTCCAGACGATTACGTCGCCACAGACCAGGGCGAGCATGGCGTTCCAACTCCACACGGCGACCGGGAAATTGAAGGCGGAAATGACGCCTACTATGCCCAGCGGGTGGTATTGCTCGTACATCCGGTGCAGGGGCCGCTCCGAATGCATGGTCAGTCCGTGGAGCTGCCGGCTGAGTCCAACGGCAAAATCGCAGATGTCGATCATTTCCTGCACTTCCCCCCAGCCTTCCTGGAGGCTCTTACCCATCTCGTAGCTGACTAGCCGGCCCAGGGCATCCTTGTGTTCGCGTAGCGCTTCGCCGTACTGACGCACGACTTCTCCGCGGCGCGGCGCTGGAACGGTGCGCCAGTGCTGAAAAGCACTTTCCGCCTGCGAGATGACCCGCTCGTATTGCTCCGGCGTCGTTGTACTTACGCGGCCGATGATTGATCCGTCGACCGGGGAGATGCTTTCGATATGTTGCTCCGGGTTGTGATGGCCGGTTTGTCCGGTGGAGGTACCGTCGTTATCCTGGTTGAGACCGAGTTCCTGTAGGAAGTCTGTATTCATGATCGTAGAGGTTAAGGGAGCCCAAAGGTAGTAAGGTCGGGGGGGAGTAAGCGTCCGTACGAAAGGGCATATTCACAATTTTTTTCCCGTTTACTTTTGCATGCGCTCGGAGGTACGTACATTTGCGTCGCTTTAGCATTGACGGCATGGCAACTTACGTGTTGGCCAGGTCGTTGACTACAAACCCGGAGACGTGGGTGAGTGGCTGAAACCACCAGTTTGCTAAATTGGCGTACGTGCAAGCGTACCGCGGGTTCGAATCCCGCCGTCTCCGCCACGGGGCATAGCGCAGTCCGGTTAGCGTGCCTGCTTTGGGAGCAGGAGGCCCCAGGTTCGAATCCTGGTGCCCCGACAAGGAGTCCAAAGGGACGATCGTTTCGACGATCGTCCCTTTTCCTATTTTGGTAGTAGCGGTGATTTAACGGAGGTTGCATATTCGCCATCCGTAGCGGTCAGTCGTATCTCGTACTGTAAATGCTTTTTGGGGAAGGGCAACTGCATTTCCGTCCCCTCGCCGAGAATAGTTAACTGCACCGGATTGCCGTAAGCATCCAGGCGGGCCAGGCTCCACTCCAAGGTTATCCGCTCGGGAGGTGCGACCAGATTGATCCATTCATCGCCTCCCCAAGCAATGGCTTGGTACTGGCACATCTCTCCGGGCACGGGGATGCGGGCCGGAGGAAGGATACGCATCTGTGGCAATTGCGGGGCCACGTAGTCGTCCTGTCGCGCGGTCATCCAATCTATATAGTCTTGTTTCTTGCGGCCCTGAAAGTCCAGCAAGCCGTCGAAGGTCACCGAATTAGTTCGCCACTCGTTTTGCCAGTTGGCCAATACCAGGTAGTCAGAAGACAAATCGGCGGGGAGCTCGCTCAGTTCGCTCACCTCGACATCGGCAACCACCATACGGTCCCCGTACCTTTCCAGTAGCTCACGGAGTTTCACTGGATTGCTATAGTGACCCAGGCGTATCCCGACCGCGTCTAAATTGCCATCAAGCCAGGGATAGACACCCAGAACATCGTTCAGACTGGGGCGAAAATCGAGGGTATGGTATACGGGTCGCTTTTCATCCAGTCTTTTTATATCCCCTGCCAGATCGTTCGCCCAGGCGAAATAAGCTGCCCGTTGCTTTTCCAGTTCGGGGTAGGGTAGTCGCTGGGCTAGTTTGTACAGCACGTCGTTGCCCAAATTCCAGTGCACGACCACCGATCGGTCCCGGTTCGCCGACACTTGGTCGAGAATGGATTTTTTGAGCTTCTCCAGTCGGTTGGTGTCGCGCCTGAAATCGATGGCGTCGTCGATCCAGAAACTGTAGATCACCTGCAGGCCGTACTCCTCCGCCAGTCCCAACAAGTTCTGGGCGTATATGCCCGGGTCGGTTATACGTATCGTATTGATGCCGGCCAGTTGCATAGCGGCATAATCTTTGACGATATTCTTTCGTGCGGGTATGTAGTCCGATGAGACCCAGCCCGATCCTTTTTTATACCCTACGCCGATCACCCCGGATACCAGCTGGTAATCCTGTCTGCCCACCCCTTTTTTTGCAGGTGGCGATACCGGCTCATCGGGTTGGAAGAGGTAGGTGGCATTTCCCGTCCAGTCCAGTACAGGGCCGGTCGTGTCGCCTTCGGAAGGAAGGTTGGCATCCAGCGGACTTTCGAATGCCACAATGCCATGAACGCTAGGGAGGTGCTTGGCGATGTAGTTCGTAGCCTGTGTCACCCACGTGGCTTTGGTGCGACGGTCACCTAGGGAACCGAATTCGGCCAGCAGTACCGGCTTATCCGTCAACTCGTTAAAGACCTGCTGAAAGGGTTGGTAGAGTTCCTCGAAGGTCACGCTCGGTATAGCTTCGTGATCGGGCCCGTAATTCAGTGCCGTCACCCCCACGTAATCTACATAGGTTTCGCCGGGAAAGTAGGGTTGTATGCCTTCAGCGTGCCAGGGGTTCCAGACCCAGGCAATATTGTCAGCTCCCTCCCGGTCGAAAATGTTCCAAACGTGTCGCCAAGCCCGTTTAAAGTCTTCGGACGTATTGCCGCCTGCCTGCGACCAAGGGTAGGCCGGGTTGTCGAACTCATGAGCAAAGCGGAGATAGACCGGACCATCAACGTCCCTTAATCGCTGCGCCATACGGGTCACGTAGGCATCGTAAGTGCCCTGCGCGATGTGGTACAACCCACGCTTTTCCTGGCCGGCCTCCGGCAGGCTGTCCGATTCCGGGAAATGACTTATCCACGGTTCCCAGGTAATCATAGGGATCGCTCCAAGGGAAGCAATACGAGCAAGATGGGTGTCCAGCGTGTCGGCCGCGGGCTGCCCGCTCCAGGCTATATAGCTGGATATGATATCCGGACGGTAATCCAAATTCTCGATCCTACGCAGATCGCTCAGTCCGTCTGTTTCCGTGGGAGAAAACAGGCCCAGGTAGATGTTGGATGGCATGTTGTCCGGATCGCTAATGGCAACGGCATCGAGGGACCGTTGACCGTAAAATTTTGTACCGTGAAAGGCGGCAAGGCAGACCAATACCAGCAGTAAAGGCGCGAGCGCTCGGACCGTTACGGTCATCAGGTCAAGCATCGCGAGTAGCTGGTGTTTTCCGTGCCGACCTACTGTCCGTACCACCCGGGGAAAACGCTTGCGGAAAGTCCGGAAACGATTTGTCTTACCGAAGGCAAGGTACACGCTGAAGAACATGAAGCCGGCATTCAGCAGGGCAAATGCCGCCATGATGATGGAGAACGGCGTGAGATCCCGATGAAGACCGAATATAACCGCCAAAATGGAGACAAAGGCGATAACTAGGTTAGGCACCAGCAAGGAGATATGCGTGGTACTCTCATCGTCCTTGGGCGTAGGTAAATAGGGGACCTTCTTGTTGATGAGGGTATAGACAAAGCCCAGCGTGAATACCCACCAGCCTACGATCTCCAGGACGCCACCTACAATATGAAATCCTCGCTCGTCATCTGAGATCAACCACTTCTGAATATAGAACCGAAGCACGAACGAACTGAAGACAACCGGCAGCCCAATCAATAGGAAGAACCCGAAATGGCCCGTCCAGGGAACGTCCGAC
>JBASAV010000146.1:0-18430 GCA_049650785.1 Lewinella sp.
CCTCGTAGGCACCGATTTCAATTGTTTCCTGCACCATTCCGGGTGGACGTCCCTCCCAGCAGGTGGCCTCGATGTCGTAGACGATGAATCTCACGTAGGGAGAACGGCTACTCCATAACTACGTTCAATGCCTACAGGCGAGGCATGCGGCTTTTGATCTCCGCGTGGTACGCTTTACCCATTTTCAGCTGCTGATCGGCGAGATGCAGCACCCCATCAGCAAAACTTACGCTTTCCACCCTTCCAAAATTCACCAACAATCCGCGGCTGGCGCGAACGAACTGGTCGCTGTTGAGTTCATCGGCTATCGTGGCTAGGCTGCGTTTGATGGCGAAGCGCTTATCACGCGTCTGGATGTAAGCATAATTGCCGTCAGCCTGGATGTAGTGGATGTCCTGTAGTGGAATCTTGACGTACGTCGTTCCTTCCCGCAGGAATAGGTGATCCATGAGTTGTGTATTGTAAGAATTCATAAGTTTGGCTTAGTCAAAAAGAATGTATCGGTGAGGGGAGCTACCATTTTTGACGGTCAATCGTCCAAATAGTCACCCTTGGCACCCATAGCCTGTACGATAAAACGTTTACGACGGATTGAATTGCAGCGGTTAAAACGTTATTTTAAAAATAGTTTATGCATAATCTCCCTTTGTACCAAGTCGATGCCTTCACCGATAAGCTGTTCGGAGGTAACCCGGCGGCGGTCGTACCGGTACCCGAATTTCCCTCGGACAAGCTCATGCAGCAGATCGCCACCGAAAATAATCTTTCCGAAACGGCCTTCGTGGTTATCCGCGGAAAAGGCAAATTCGATATCCGGTGGTTTACGCCGGCCAATGAGGTGCGTCTCTGCGGTCACGCTACGCTGGCGGCCGCCCACGTACTCTACCGCTCCGGGGGTAAGGACCTGGAGCGCCTTCGCTTCAAAACTAAGGCGGGCGATATTATCTCCGTTAATCCGGACACGGATGAGGGATCCTACACGATGAGCTTCCCGGCTGACAAACCAAAAAAGGTAAAGTCGTCGAAGAAATTGCGCGGCGCCCTGGCCGGCCTGAAACCGGTGGCTGTTTACGAGGGGACCGATGATCTGATCGCCGTCTTGCAGGATCAGCATCAGGTGGAGAGCCTTACGCCAAACCACCACATCATCGCCAAGCTGAAGCAGCGTGGACTCATTGTAACGGCTCCCGGCAATAAGGTCGATTTTGTGAGCCGCTGCTTCTACCCCGTTCAGGGGATCGAGGAAGATCCCGTTACCGGATCCGCCCATACCGTGCTGGCGCCCCTTTGGGCCAGGAAGCTCAAGAAAAAGAAGCTGACCGCCCGTCAGCTGTCTTCGCGGGGCGGTCGGTTATACTGTGAAGTGCGCGGAAAAAAAGTGCGCATATCCGGTCAGGCAATTACGTATCTCGCCGGTCAGGTGCTCCTGGATCGTCTGTAGCCCGCAGCTCGTCCATTTCCTCGTTGCTGACCACCTGAACCGGGCGTTCGAAGGTTTGCTCCAGGCTGATGAAGGTTTCCGTACGTTGTATGCCGTCGAAGGCCTGGATACGCTGCAGTACTTCGCGCAGGTGATCCGTATCGGTACAAACCACGCGAGCGAAGATGCTGTAAACACCCGTTGTGTAGTGCGCCGATACGATCTCCGGAATTCCCCGTAGGTAAGCCGCAGCTTGGTCGTACAGCCCGCTGCCCTTGAGGTAAATGCCCAGGAAGGCGCTTACGTCGTAACCGAGTTTGCCGTGGTCCACGACCAGGGTCTGCCCCTGCACGATACCCGCCGCAATAAGCTTGTTCATCCGCACGTGAATGGTCCCTCCGGAAACGAAGAGTTTGTTGCCCAGCTCCGTATATGGCCGTTTGGCATTGTCCATAAGCAGGGCCAGGATCTTGCGATCCAGGTCGTCCAGTTCGTAGGCAGGTTTCATGGCGTGACAGCGTTAAAGGTAACTTGAAAGGGATGCGGCTCATTCGCTTGCGTGCCGGTGACTACTAGCCGGATGCCTGGCTCGAGTTCTTCCTCCAGCACGCGCCGGGTAATCGTGAGATAATCAAAATCCGGTTCCGGCAATTCTAGCCACAACAGGCAAATCACTCGGCGGGGATCGGTGAGCCTCCGATTAGCCTCGGACCAAAACTGATAATGTCCGTCCGATCGCCTCCGGTGCCAAAACCACAGGAGTCGAATCCACCATTTCTTACGCATGGCGCGGTTCATAAGCCGAATCAGGCGTCCGGTATCGGTAAATTTTCGACTCACCTGTTTGGCCAGATATTCGGGACCCCGGCGAGGGGTGAACGCCCGGCCAAGCCGGCGGCGAAAGTTCTTCACTTCCACCAACCACAGATCGCCCGCCGGGGCTAGACACAGAAAGTCAACCCCCTTCAGACCAAAGCCGCTCAGGCTACGATAGGCGGCCGTCTGGTCGAACTTTCGGACGATCCAGTCATCGGGAAATTGAAACTGGAGGTCGCTCTCGAGAAAGGTGTTCACGGTGACGAAAATACGCGACGCAAGTTGATTTCTATCCTACCACGAAATTGACCATCCGCTTTGGCACGACAATCACCTTCCGAACGGCCTTACCTTCCAGATAGCCCTTCACCTGCTCGTCCGCGCGGGCTGAGGCTTCGATGTCCTGTTTGGAAGCCTCCGCGGGAAATTCCAGCGTCAGTCGCGTCTTGCCATTGAAGGCAATCGGGTAAGTAATACTGTCCTCAACCAGGTGGCTCTCCTCAAACTTCGGCCACTCGGCGTAGTGCACGCTTTCCGTACCACCGAGTGCCCGAAAGAGTTCTTCCGAAACGTGAGGGGCGAAAGGGGCAATCAGCCGCACCATTGGCTCGAGTATGGCCTGCTTGTTGCACTTCAGCTTGGTGAGGTCATTGGTAGCGACCATGAAAGCGCTCACGCAAGTGTTGAAACTGAGTTTCTCAATGTCTTCGGATACCTTCTTGATCAGCGTGTGCAAAATCTTCAGTTCTTCCCGGTTTGGCTCGGTATCGCTCACCCGCAGTTGATCGCCGTCGCCGACGAACATATTCCAGAACCGACGTAAGAATCGGTAAACACCATCGATACCGGAGACGCTCCAGGGCTTGGCCTGATCGATGGGTCCCAGGAACATCTCGTACATCCGGAAGCAATCCGCCCCGTAGCGATCGCAGATGTCGTCGGGGTTGACCGCGTTATACTTGCGTTTAGACATCTTGCCCTGTTCGGCGCTCAGCTCGAGGTACTGCCGACCCTCCTTGTCGAGTGACCAGGCGAAGGCCGCCCCCTGTTGGAGGATCGTCCGGAAGTAGGCCGCGTCCTGGTGGTCGAGGCGTTGGGCCTCCTCCACCTCGGTGTGGTAGAGACGAAAGCTACTCTCGTTGTTGACGGAGGTTTCCGTCACGAAGCGGAGGGGAGTCAGCCTCCTGCCGGTACTCTCGTCCAGCACCAAGTGTCCCTTTCCGATGCCGGGCACTTCCAGCGGACTTCCCTCGGCCGTATCGCTACTCACCCATACGGGGTGACGCTGCCCGTCGTCGGTAAGCAGGATGCCCAGGTGAATGTAGCTGATCGGACCGCCGATCATTCCCTGATTGAGCAACTTCTTGTAGGGTTCCCGGGTGGGTACTTTCCCGAGGTCGTAGAGAAACTTGTGGATCAGGCGGCTGTACAGGATGTGACTCACCGCATGTTCGGCTCCCCCCACGTAAAGGTCGACGTCCTGCCAGTAATCGATCGCGTCCGCCCCTACGAACTCCCCGTCGTTATGGGGGTCCATATACCGCAGGTAATACCAATTGGACCCGGCCGTCGCGGGCATGGTATCGGTTTCCCGGCGTCGGGAGCCGTTGTTGATCCACTCAGATGCCCGCTCGAGCGGGGAGGCACCGTTGACGGCTCGGAAATCATCCATCTCCGGCAATTCCACCGGCAGCTTATCCGTGGCTACGCGGTGCGGTATGTCCTTTTCGTCGTACTCGATCGGCCAGGGCTCACCCCAGTAGCGCTGTCGGCTGAAGACCAGATCACGAATACGATAATTTATTTGTCGTTCCCCGCGATCCATGCTCTCGATACGTTCGGTAGCCGCGTCTATGGCCTCCGGCACCTCCATACCATTCATGAAGTCCGAGTTGATGATCCGGCCCACCTTGTCCTTGAGCGTAGCACCCGGATAATCGGTCTTGTCCACCACATCGATGATGTCAATACCAAATTTCTCCGCGAAGCGCCGGTCCCGGTCATCGTCACTGGGCACGGCCATAATGGCTCCCGTACCGTAATCCTTCAGCACGTATTCAGCGATGTAAATCGGCACCTCGGCCCCATTCAACGGGTTGATGGCGTACGCACCGGTAAAGGCGCCCGTGACTTGATGCTCACTCATCCGGTCCAGTTCACTCCGGCGCCCGACGTAATCAAGGTAATCATCTATATCACCGCGTTGCTGGTCCGTAGTCAGCTCGCTGACCAGTTCGTGCTCGGGAGCAATGACCATAAAGGTGGTTCCGTAAATCGTGTCGGGCCGGGTAGTAAAGATATCCAGCTTGGCATCGAACCCCTTGATGTCGAAGTGGACCAGCGCACCGGTACTCTTGCCGATCCAGTTGACCTGCTGGGCTTTTAGTCCCTCGCTGTAATCGACGTTATCCAGCCCCGCTAGCAGTCGCTCGGCGTAGGCCGTGATGCGCAGACTCCACTGCAGCATGGGCCGCTGTTCTACCGGATGATTGCCCCGCTCGCTGCGGCCATCCTTCACTTCGTCGTTGGCAAGGACGGTCCCCAGGGCCTCGCACCAGTTGACGTAGCTTACGCTGCGGAAGGCGAGCCGGTAGTTCATCAGCACGTCGCTGCGCTCCTTATCGCTCAATTCTCCAAAGGCTTCCGCCGTCAGGGTCAGCGGTTCCGTTTGGGCCGCATCCAGTCCATGGGTGCCATGTTGCTCGAGGTGCCGGACGAGTTCGGCCACGGGTCGTGCCTTATCCTGCGCCCGATCGTACCAGTGCTCGAATACCTCACCGATGATCCATTGAGTCCACTTGAAATAGTTGGGGTCGGAGGTGTTCACGCTGCGGTCCCAGTCAAAACTCAATCCCAGCCGCTCCATTTGCTCACGGTAGCGGGCCGTATTAATGGCGGTAGATTCGGAGGGATGCACGCCCGTATCGATTGCGTACTGCTCGGCCGGCAGTCCGAAGGCGTCGAAGCCCATAGGATGCAGGACGTTGTAACCCGCCTGCCGCCGGTGACGGGCAACAATGTCGGAACCTATATAGCCGAGCGGGTGACCGACGTGCAGACCCGACCCCGAGGGGTAGGGAAACATGTCCAGAACGTAGTATTTCGGCTTATCCGGTTGGTTTAGCGTGCGGTAAGTCTTGTGTTCCTTCCAGTACGCTTGCCATTTCCGGTCAAGGTGCTGTACGTCAAATTTCATGCGACCATACTTAGTGAGGCTCGCAAAGGTAAAGCATTGCGGCGGGGCGCAGGAGAAATGAAAATCAGCAAAAGTGAGGGGAACGAATTACCAGATATATATCCGGCGACGGCGGTAGTCTATACCTACCGTATACTGGCTCAGAAAGGCTGACCCGAGGATACCCGCTAACTCGTGGCCATTCTCCCGCAAGTGGCTGAGGTCCATGGCCACCAGCGTGATGTCCTCTTCCCCGCCCGCAAATTCCTCCGGTGTTGGTAGCGTAAACATGGCAGCCTCGACCGCACGGCCATCCAGTCCCTGAATATTCATGGCCTGACCGGTAGCGCCCAACGATAATTCCCGCGCGACGGACTCGTCGACAAGATTACTACCAGCTCCGGTATCAATAGCAAAGTTGTAGCGCTTCCCCCCTATCCGGACGCGCACAATGGGTAGATGATCGACCAGACTGAAACGCAGCACGGCCCGCGGAGCCGCTTGCTCGTGCGTGGGCGACCGCTCAGACGGTAATAACCGAAACGATCGGTCGGCGTAGTCGATGCGTAATTCGCCGTCGTTCAATAATTCGTAGCCCACCATACCATCAATGCGCTGACCTACCCGGCTCTCCATACCCCGCAGGTCCAACCCGATGGCCCAGTAGTTTTCAATGGTACGGCCTACCATCTCGAATTGCTCCACCCGGTGATCCGATAGGGATACCTCCCCTCCTGAACCGTAACCCGTGTAGTTGCTTTCGCCGCCCGTCTGTCCCCGGGTGTTCATTACCAGCGTGGGCGCGCCCGTGTCGAGGATGAAGTTGCCAGGTGCACCGTCCACCAAGGCCTCGAAGAAGATAAGGTTACGGTCAAAAGTGAAAGACTCTGCCGTCGGGACAGCCAGTTCCCGTTCCACCGTTCCGCGGGCAAGGGCGGATGGTGCCCGTAGCAGGTTAACGTTCCGTTGCGCATCTAACCCTTGTCCCGCCAACAGTAAGGGCAGGAAAGACCAGAGTAACCGCAATGCGCAACGTAGGCATAACATGGTGGGCGGGATAGAATAATAAAGTTAACCAATAATTTACATACAGTTAACATAAGCTACAAAAAAATAACTCGCTCTTCTTTCTCTTTGTTTTATTCAGCGCTGTCTTAACCCTTTTCTTTTTAGAATGAAGCAAGTGTCAGTCCCGGCTAATCCCAGCCCCTTTGTGTACCTTTGTGTCCCGTAATCTCTGAATATGACCAAGTACATTTTCGTTACGGGTGGGGTGACTTCATCCCTCGGCAAAGGCATCATCGCAGCCTCGTTGGCTAAACTCCTGCAGTCCCGGGGTTTATCCGTCACCATCCAGAAGTTTGACCCCTATCTGAACGTCGACCCGGGCACCCTCAATCCGTACGAACACGGCGAGTGCTACGTAACCGACGACGGGGCCGAAACCGACCTGGACCTTGGTCACTACGAGCGGTTTTTGAATACCCCGACCAGCCAGGCCAATAATGTGACCACCGGACGGATCTACCAGAGCGTCATCGAAAAAGAACGCCGCGGCGATTACCTGGGTAAGACCGTACAGGTTATTCCCCACGTCACCGACGAGATCAAACGCCGCATTCAGCTGCTGGGCAATACGGGCGAGTACGACATTGTCATCACCGAATTAGGGGGTACCGTGGGCGACATAGAGAGTCTACCCTATCTGGAAAGCCTGCGCCAACTGCGCTGGGAACTGGGCGTGGACAACTGCCTGACCGTTCATCTCACCCTCATCCCTTATTTGGCAGCCGCCAAAGAGCTGAAAACCAAGCCTACGCAGCACAGCGTCAAGGAATTACTGCAAACGGGTATCCAGCCCGATATCCTGGTAGTACGTACCGAGCACCAGATCGACGATTCCATCCGGCGCAAGCTTGCCCTGTTCTGTAACGTGGAAAAAAGCTGTATCGTAGAGGCTCTGGATGCCTCGACGATCTACGATGTGCCCCTTCATATGCTGAAGGAGGGATTGGATGCCACGGTGATCAGCAAACTTCGTCTGCCGGACCGCCGCGCGCCGGATCTGCGCCGCTGGAAGGACTTTCTCGGTCGACTGAAGAACAGTACCCACGAAGTCACCATCGGCCTGGTGGGAAAGTATAACGAGCTCCAGGACGCCTATAAGTCCATCTACGAGTCCTTCATACACGCCGGAGCCGTCAACGAGTGCAAGGTAAAGGTGGTACCGGTCCACTCCGAACAGTTGGAGGGGGATGCCCGGGACGTAGCCAGCTACCTAAAGGACAAATTCGACGGCATCCTCGTCGCCCCCGGATTCGGGGAGCGGGGTATCGAGGGAAAGATCGAAGCGGTGCGCTACGTCCGGGAGAACGGCATCCCGTTCTTCGGCATCTGCCTGGGTATGCAGTGCGCAGTCGTAGAATTCAGCCGGAACGTGGCCGATATTAAGGAAGCAGGATCCTCCGAAGTGGATGATCTTTCGGAAGCTCCCGTTATCGACCTCATGGAAGACCAAAAGAATATCGCCACGAAGGGCGGCACCATGCGCCTGGGTGCTTACGACTGTAAACTGGCGCCCGGCACGAAGACCGCCGAGGCGTACGGCAAGTTGGAAATCAGCGAGCGACACCGCCACCGCTACGAGTTCAATAATGCCTACCTGGAACGACTCACCGACGCCGGCCTGATCATCGCCGGGGTAAATCCCAAGACCAACCTGGTGGAGGTAATTGAGATAGAAGACCACCCCTATTTCGTCGGCGTACAGTATCATCCCGAACTGAAGAGCACGGTCGAAAATCCACACCCCCTCTTCGTTTCCTTCGTGAAGGCGGCGCTTGAGCGCAAGATGCGCCTGGAACGGGAATAGATCGACCTATAAACCGAAGGCTTCCTTGATGCGATCCACGTAATCGAGCTTCTCCCAGGTAAAGGTTTCCACCGTCATGGTTTTGGTTTCTCCGGAGCCGTTACGGAAGGTCATTTCCTTGGTTTCGCTTTCCCTTCCCATATGACCGTACGCTGCGGTATCCAGGTAGATCGGGTTCCGCAGTTTGAGGCGTTGCTCGATGGCGTAGGGGCGCATGTCAAACATCGAAGTCACCTTGTTGGCTATCTCGGCATCCGTTTGGCTCACCTTGGCTGATCCGTAAGTGTTGACGTATATATTCGTCGGCTTGGCTACCCCGATGGCGTAGCTGACCTGTACGAGTACTTCTCCGGCTACTCCCGCAGCCACCAGATTCTTGGCAATGTGCCGGGTAGCATAGGCGGCCGAACGGTCCACCTTACTGGGGTCTTTGCCACTAAACGCTCCGCCTCCGTGCGCGCCCTTCCCACCGTAGGTATCGACGATGATCTTCCGCCCCGTCAGGCCGGTATCGCCGTGGGGCCCGCCGATGACGAATTTACCCGTCGGGTTGACGTGATAAGTGATCGTATCGGTAAAAAGCTTTTGCAGGTCCGGATGTAGCTGGTCGCGCACCGCCGGGATGACGTAATCAATTACATCCTGGCGAATGGTCGCAAGCATCATATCGTCCGCGCCGAAGGGATCATGCTGAGTAGAGACGACGATGCTGTCAATCCGGATCGGTTGGTGATCATCGTCATACTCGATCGTCACCTGGCTTTTCGCATCGGGGCGCAGATAGGACATCTTACCATCACTCTTCCTGCGCTCCGCCGCCAATTCCTTTAATATCCGGTGGCTAAGGTCCAGGGCGAGCGGCATATAGTTTTCCGTTTCGGCGGTTGCGTAGCCGAACATCATCCCCTGGTCGCCGGCCCCCTGCTCTTCGGCGGAGCCGCGCTCGACCCCCTGGTTGATATCGGGTGACTGCTCGTGAATGGCCGAAAGTACACCACAACTGTTGGCCTCGAACATGTATTCGGACTTAGTATATCCGATACGGCGGATGACATCGCGTGCCAGGTCCTGTACGTCCAGATACGTGCTGGATTTGACCTCTCCCGCCAGTACGACCTGACCGGTGGTTACTAAGGTTTCGCACGCCACCTTCGAGGTGGAATCAAAGGCTAGAAAATGATCAACAAGGTTGTCGCTGATCTGATCGGCAACTTTGTCGGGATGGCCCTCCGAAACAGACTCGGAAGTAAACAGATATGGCATGAACTCAATTTTGTAGAAAGTCGCGCAAGGTATGTATTTTGTCCGACGTGCATCAGGACAAACGGTGGCGGTGGGTATCACTTTTTGGATGGCTGGGCTTGGTCCTCTTTTCCCTCCCCTGCGGCGGACAAGCGGCTCCGGAACGTGCGCACCCGCGCTTATTTTTATCCGCCGGCCAGCTAACGGACTTCAAGCGCCACGTAGCCGAAGATTCTTTGTTTGCAGGCTTAGATGAGCGTCTGGTCGCGGTGGCGGATGCCGTCCTTCCCCTACCCCCGGAGGACCGCCGCATGATCGGTCGCCGGCTGCTCACCTCCAGCCGAAAAGTACTAAAGCGCATCCTGCACCTGGGTTATGCCTATCGCATGACGGGTGACCGGCGATACTTCGAACGGGCCCGTGAGGAACTGCTTCACGTAGCCGCCTACCCGGATTTCAATCCCGCTCACTTTCTGGATGTAGCCGAAATGGCTACGGCGCTGGCGATCGGCTACGACTGGTTTTATGATGTCCTGTCCGAAACGGATCGCACCACCCTGGCGCGGGCCGTTCACGAGAAGGCCTTCCGACCGGGCCTCGATGACCCGGGTTGGTGGGTCACGACCACCAATAACTGGAATCAAGTGTGCAACGGAGGCCTCGGGGTAGCGGCCATTGCTTTCTACGAAGAATTTCCCGGAGCAGCCGACTCCTTGATCCGGCGGGCGCAAACTTACTTACCGCTAGCCTATGAACAGTACGCTCCCGACGGTGCCTATGCGGAGGGCGCTTCCTACTTCGAGTACGGTACCAGCTTTCACGCGCTGTTCCTGGATGCGGTGCAGATGAATTTCCCCGGTGACAACCTGCCGGAGGTGCCAGACTACTTTCTCAACAGCGGCAACTTTCTCGTCCAGATTCGCGGACCCGAAGGCTACTATAACTATGGGGATAGCCGGGATACGGAGGGTCTTTCAACGAGTATCTTCTTTCTGGCCGGCGCAGCCAGCGCCCCGGGGTCGCTATACTATCAATATCCACTCTTGGAGCAAATAGCAGCGGGAGAAAAGGAATTATTCGCTACGGGTACCGGTAATCGATTGCTACCGTTGGCCCCAATCTGGCTGGCGCGCACCAACCTATCTCAGATCGGAACGCCCCCCGCGATGACCTCATTCACGTCGTCGGGGATGAACCCGATCAGCGTCTACCGAACCAGTTTCTCCGATACGGCAACTTTCGTGGCCATGAAGGGGGGTACGCCGTCCATGAATCATGGTCACATGGACATCGGCAGTTTCGTGCTGGATGCCATGGGTGAGCGCTGGGTAAGGGACCCCGGAATGCATGACTACGAAGCGCTGGAAAGTCAGGGACTGCAAATTTTTGATCGATCGCAGGACGGCGACCGGTGGAAAGTCAACCGGTACACCAACTTTGCGCATAGCACCCTAACGGTAAATAACAATCATCAACATGTCAGTGGCTTTGCGACCCTGCAACGCCTTGATCTGACGGACGGGTGGCGGGGTAGCCGGATCAATATGGACTCCGTGTACTTACCCGACCTGGAAAAAGCTTCGAGGATATTGGCGCTGCATCAATCCGGCGCCGTGGTAGTGACGGACGAGCTGCGTTCCCCCCTCGATACGGCGGCGACCGTTCGATGGAATCTGCTGGTCGGCGATCAGGTCGTCATCATGAATGACAACACAGCCGTACTTCACCAGGGAGAACGAAAGCTAATGGTCCGGGTGCTGAGTCCCACGGATGTGAGGCTGCATACCTCCTCAAGCCAACCCAGTCTGCCCTTTGAGCGGGAGCTGCCGGGTACCATACTGCTGGGATTCACGACGACCTTGCCGGCGGACCAAGCTATTCGAATCAGTGTATTGCTGACGGAAGCCGGTAAAGTGACGGAGAGTAGCAATTTGGCCCGGAGCCTGCTGAACAAGCTCCCCCCGGAATGACTATCATTGGCAGCAACAAAATTACCTAGCTTGCCCGCCATCTATCCTTTTTCCGGTACCGTCCAGCACTATGCCTGGGGCGGCCACGAATACCTTCCAAAATTTCTTCGACAGGGGAATCCCCAAGATGAGCCCTGGGCAGAACTGTGGATGGGCGCGCACGCCAAGGGGCCGGGAGTACTACTCAACGAGGACCGGGATCTGGCCGAATTGATCGCCTCGGCGCCGGAGGAGATACTGGGGCGGAAGGTGGCGGAGCGGTTTGCAGAACGTCTCCCTTTCCTGTTTAAAGTGCTGGACGTGCGCGAGATGCTGTCCATTCAGGTGCACCCCACCAAGAAAGCAGCGGAAAAAGGATTCGCCAAAGAGGAAGCAAACGGTCCCGAGCGGGATGCGCCGGATCGCAACTACCGTGACGATAACCACAAACCCGAGCTTGGCGTCGCCCTCACCGACTTTTACTTGCTACATGGCTTTCGATCGGCCGACCAGATCAGCCGGACACTGGACACCGTCCCCGGTTGGGAAAAGCTGCGCGGCCACCTGGACAAAGCGGACGTGAAGGGACTATACGCCTACGTGATGAAGGCGGACCAGTTGGAAGTAGACGATTTGTTGGAACCCCTGGCCCGGCAACTGGACAAGCAGGAATTTGGAAAAAGCGACCCTGCCTACTGGGCAAAGCAAGCTTTCGAACAGTACACCGTAGACGGACACTACGATCGGGGTATATTTTCCGTGTACTGGTTCAATCTGGTTCATTTATCCCCGGGCGAAGGAATTTTCCAGGATGCCGGCATACCACACGCTTACCTGGAGGGTGCCTGTCTGGAACTAATGGCCAACAGCGATAACGTGCTGCGCGGTGGATTGACCCCCAAGCACATCGATGTCCCGGAACTGATGAGAAATACGCGCTTCGGGGAGGTCCTACCCGCGAAGATCCGTCCCGAGCAGCAGGCGGACGGCTGGAACACCTACCCTACCCCGGCTCCAGACTTCGAACTCTCCTTCCGGGACGTTCCGGCGGGCGAGCAACTGGCTGTCGTATCGGCCGATGGGCCGTCTATTCTTCTACTGATGGAGGGGTCGCTAAGCGGACCGGGCAAGGTCGAGCTAACGGCGGATAGTCGAACCGTTTTCGTGGCGGCCGACGAGGAATTTGTTATGCAGGCATCGGCTCCTAGCCGGGTCTTCCGGGCCCGGGTCGGAAAGGTATAAGCACAAAAGATAGGCCCGCCGATTACGGCAGGCCTTCTTAACACAGGGAAATATCTACTCTGGTCACATGGATGTTAACGCAATAGCGTCACATCGCCAGTAAATAGCTGGCTGCTTCCGTCGATAAACTCGACTTCGGCCGCCCAGATATAGACACTTTGTTCTGCGGGCTGTCCGCCCACGGTTCCGTCCCATCCTTCACCTACACTGTTGGTCAGGCAGTCCTGGCACTCGTACACTACCGCGCCGTAGCGGGAGATGACACGCAGGTATTTCACCCGCTTGATGGTATTTCGTTTGACATCGAATCCGAACCGGTCATTGTAACCGTCCCCGTTCGGGCTGAAAATGTTGGGCAGGTACATCCGCTCGCGATACTCCTTATTGACGATCACCTGGATAGAATCCGAAGCCGTACAGCCATGTACATCCGTCAGATTGATGGTATAGAATCCATCGTCCATCGGCAAAGCAGTGGTGAAGGGAGAAAACGGATTATAGATGCTGTCTCCCGTCCAGCTAAGGTCCACGATATTCCGGGGCGGGCTGATGTGGACATCCAGGTCGAGCTCATCGCCCAGCTCCACGATGGTGCGGGAAGCTTCGGTTTGTATTTCCGCTTCGAATCCGGATTGAACGAGGACCACCGCAGCGCTATCTCTATAGCAGCCATTGGCCGAGGTAGCCCGCAAACGTAGCGTGTAGGTGCCGGCTTGGCTGTAGGGTTGTTCTATCGGTGATTCCGAGACCAGCCCGTTACCGTAATCGAGCGACCATCCTGTCAGCGGGGAACGAAGTTCCAGGCCGTAAACGGCATCCTCACATACCGAGGCGGGAGTGGTGACATCCCATTCCGGACCTTCGTAAGCGCCGATTCTCAGTTCAAAGCTGTCCACCGCGGAGCAACCGTTCTTGCCAACCGCCTTGCCGTAAATCCGGTAGGTGCCGGTACTGGGGTAAGAATGGGTATCCGTGAAGTGGCTGGAACCGCTGCCGTCACCAAAATCCCAGGTGAAACTGAAGGGACGTTTTTCCGCCGTGGAGCTGAAGGTTATCTCCCTATCCACGCAATTGGCCTCCTGTGCCACTACTTCGAAAGAGGCATCGGGGGCGGGACGGATGGTCACCTCCCGACGGAAAGTATCGATACCGCAAAGCTTGGCGGATAGCGAAATTTCGAATTTGGCGTCGACGTCTGTTTCGTAAGCGTGGGTGAGCGTTTCCAGATCATCGATGAACTGTGGACTGCTACCGTCTCCCCAGTTGACGAAGGTCAGGGCTCCGGGGGTGGAGGCATTAGTCAATTCGATGGCACCGGAAGCACATACGTTGTCGTACTGTAATCCGAAGGCTGACTCCGTAGTAATGGGTAGTACATGAACCGTGTCGTGGGCTACTTCATCCGGGCAACTCACATTCGAACCTTCCAACTTGATGGGATAGCTCAGGACGGTCTTACCGAAGTTCTGCAGGACAAGGCTCTTCGGCAGTTGGGTGGCCTGCCTTCCATCGGGATAAGTGACACGGAAATTGTGTGCATTCACCGAGGTGTTGGCCAGATAGACGGTGTCGTCCGAACAGATCGTATTGTTGTCGTTCAGTACGCTGAACGAAACCCGGAAGCGTTGGGGGAGCGCTACACCGAAAGTATCCTCGGTAACATAGCAGGCGTTGGCCACTCCGATATTCACGCCGAGCACTTCGGGTGCCAGCGGACGGAGCAGTTCCAGGTGGGGTGTCGAGTCCGAGCTGAAGTCCAGATTGGAGAACCTCCAATCGTACGTCACCTCGTCGTCCTGTTTCCCGGCGGTGAAATCGATCTGAAGCGAATCACAGGACGTACTATCCATCACAAATCCGTGATTGATCTGTGGAGGCATGATTACTTCAATGATCTGCTGCAGGGTATCGTTACAGCCTCCGCCCGGGAAGGCGACGACCTGTTGCAGGGTATATACCCCTCCCGTAGCGAATACGAATTTGGCTTTCTCCCGGCCGCAGGCTTGCTGACCGGTTTCCAGTATGCTGAAGCAAATAGTGCGGGCGGTAGAGCGGTTCTCAACGAATAGCGGCTCGAGTCCAGCGTAGATACTTCCGTGGGAGCCCACGGCACAACTATCGGCTAGTATATCGAAGTTGGCTCGGGGGTATTCCTGTACCGTAACGTTGATGGTGTCTTCCCCACCACAATAAGTGAGGCTGGAGAAAGCGATTTTATAGGTTCCTACGCCAAGGCCCGCGGAGCGGAATACGCCGTCCTTAATGCCGGTGCCGGTGTACGTACCTGGCTGTAAGGCATTGAAGTTGATCGTGTCTCCCTGACAAACGATAGGGTCAACACCGTTGTAAACTTCCTGGGGTATGACGTAGAACGAAAGGTCGTAGGTCGCGCCGCAACTGTCCACCACCGTTAGCGGGGTGGTGCCGGCGACGGTGGATGGGTCGAAAATGTTATTGACGACGCCATCACCGGTGATGCGACTCACATTCGCCGCCGGTGAGATGTAGTCGAGAAGATTGACGACCGGATCCACGGTACAGAGAGTATCAATGCTGCTGATGTCGATCTGTAAGCGTGCGCCGTCACGTACCCGAACATCGACGGGTATGTCGTAGCGTTCCCCGCAGACATCGAAGCCGCTGGCCATGAGCATGTACTCGTCATTGGTATCGAAGGTGACCGTCGGACACATAGCGTTGGGATCGCTGAAGGTGACGCCCGGCTTATTTGCCGTCCAGCTGATGTTACCCGGATCCGGGGTAAACTTAAGGTAGTCGCAGAGCTGTAGCACATATCCGGTACAGGTTATGACATCCTCGAGGACTTCAATTTGCTGTCCGCGCTGGGTCTCGATGGTAATGGTTTCCTTGACGCCGGAGCAGACGCCGTTGCTGGCTTCTACGGTGATTTCGCGTACGCCCGCCTTGTCGTTGCTGATGTTGATGACCGGGTTGGGGGCGGTAGGATCGCTGAAGGTCACGCCGGGTGAAGTCGTGGTCCACTCGTATTTATTAGCGAATTCGTACTGATTATTCGGAATGATCTGAATGTTGTCGTTACAAAGCTGCGCGGAGTCAAGGGTATAGGATACGGTGATCACCGGAGAGGCGTCGATCGTGAAGCCCTGCTTTCTGCGGTATACTTCGCAACCTTTGTGGGTTTCCACTTCAAGTGTCACGCTGTGATTGCCAGGTGTGTCGAAGATGTGGCGGAAAGTCTGGTTAGTAGCTCCGTCCACCAAAGCATCATCCACGAACCACTGAAAGGATTCTGCCAATTCTTCAGAACACAGTTTGGCGTTGAAGTCCATCTGAAACGGGGCCTCAATACACGTGACGTCGCTATAACCAATTTCATTGATGGGATTTGGTACCACCCGGAAGTCATAGGTACCCTTCTGGTTGTCTCCCCGTTCGTCCACGCAGTCTTCGCGGGTAACGGTGAGGGCACCGGAGTATTCGTAATAGAGGGCGCCGGCGCGCGGGGGCGTAGGCTTTCCGGGAGGGGTTTCGCAAGTGAACCGAAAGCGCTTCTCGACAGTCACGGTATTGACTACACCTACATAGACGGTATCCGAACCGTCGGGAAAGTCGACCCGATAAGTCCCGGGATCGCCATTATTATAAATCTTGAAACTGACCGTGACAAAACCTTCGGCATCGGCACAAAAAGTGCTCGTTGGCGGAAGTAGGAATGGTTCGTCTTGTCCGCAACTGGTTTGTGCACCCAGGTTAAGGGTGGTGGTGACCAGAGTTATCAGGAGCAAAAGCTTAGTACAGTTGGACATGCAAAACAATGAGTTTTGCCAATTCCGCAACGTCCTAAGTAAGAGTATAGCCTGTATCATCTACCGATAAGCGGTAGCATGAGCGACTTCCGGGTTCGAAAAGAACCCGGCTATGTTTTCTTAAGAGAGACGCTGGCGATGAATTGACCAGGAAAAATCCAAAATCAAATATGCCCGAAAAGCGGGCGAGGGTAAGACAACACGGCAACGACTTCACGCTGCCTTGTTAACATAGCGACCTTGGGGCAGCAGTTATTGTAATTTGGCTTTAAACTTTAACACTTGAAGTGCATCCGGAATGCCTGCATGACTTAGTCTCCCTCCCATTCCGTATTCCCATATCAGTAACGGGAAAAAGCGTGAAACAGCCGTTCCGGCAGGTGTCCCTCCTGGCTCGTAGCTACGTAGTCCGCGTAGCTACAGGATACCAACCGATTACGTTCCTCTCCCCGGTGGGCGTCCAGCGGTATCTGCACCCACCATCGATCGCTGCGGGGCGATCGCCAGAATACGAAGCGATCCGCCATCTTGCTGTCGACAATGTATTCGACCAGTCCGGAAGAGGAGGTGGGAAAATCCGCGTGGCGCCGGCTGACCCCGTGTAGAAAATACCAGATCAACTGCGCGTAAGCCGCGGCAGTCAAGTCATCCAGTCGGGGCACCCCGGTAGATTCGTATCCGTAGACGCCGAAGGAAGCCAGCCGGTCACTATTACCGGCGTAGTAGGCTAGTTGCCCCGCCTCCTGGAGCGAAAAGCCGGAGGGCGCCGTCCCCGACTGAGCGGGGGCTTCCGCTGCAATTACGGAGGTGATATCCATAATAGTCAGGTCAACGTCCCGTATAGCGGGTTCCAGATCCGTCAGGTCCGACCGGCTCTTCCCCAGGGAGTAGCGTTCGAAGTGGCGAGAAAGAAATAACACATCCAGTCGGGCATCCGAGAGATGGCGTTGGTCCCCGATGTGGGCGAGGTGAAAAGCCGGTGCCGCTTTCCGGTGGACTGCGCGGTCGAGGGTTTTCGCCTTATCCTCACCACCGGTGTAATTGAGTTGCACGCGGCTGTCCACGGTGCAGATCCCTATCTCCCGGTTCAGCTCGGCGAAGGCGAGATACTGGGCCTCCGCCATGCGTGCATTGGCACCGAGAAGTACGGGTAATGTCCCGGACGCATATAGCTCTTTAAATAGCGGGATAGCGAAATCCACCGTTTGCTTGCGCAGGTTACCTAAATCAGTGACGTTTAAATCTCCGTGATCCCAATAATGGGCAAATAGCTTATCGCGCACCGCATTAGCCCATTCGGGCTGCAGACCAATCAGCGCCACCTGCGGCCCCGATGATGCGCTACCGGAGAGGCGACGACCTACCGTTGATGAGCTTAGTTCAGTGTTGGATTGGTAGTCTGACTTTAACCAGGGAGTATACATAGGCGAATTGGCGCTCAAAGGTAAAGATTGTACCTGCTTTTATAAACAAGCAGTACCTTTAGCCTATATAAATTGGATCAGACCTACATCTATCCGCTAACAAACTTGCTAGAATCCCTTTCATGAACTTCCTGAGATCAACCTTTACCGGCCTGCTGCTCTGCTTGTGCGGAGCAACGTATGCGCAGGGAACCCCGCTCTCCGACGCTGATTCCACTTATACGATCGAGTCGAACACACAAACGAATCAAATTGACCAAGACCAGCCCTCCATGCTGGAACTTGGTATTTCTCCTTACGCCTCCTGGCAGTCCAGCGATGTGGACGCCAAGTTCGGATACGGTGTAGGTATACACGCCCGTAAATCGCTCGATCATTTGTTCTCGCTGCGTCTGGATGGTTTGTACACCAAAACTCAAGGTGATGCCGAATTCACCGACGACGACGGCAACCGTCGTTTCGAAACCGATTGGATCGGTGGTACCGCCTACGGTGTAATCAC
>JBASAV010000147.1:0-8756 GCA_049650785.1 Lewinella sp.
GAGGTGATCATGAAAGCCGTCATCGCGGTGATGTTCCTGGTGGTGATCGCCTGCGCCATCATGGTCGCGCCCGGATACGGCGAAGTCGCCGGCGGCCTTTTCGTGCCTACGCTGACCCTCAACCGAGAAACCCTGCTCTTCAGCTTCGCACTGATCGGCGGGGTCGGCGGCACGCTCACCATCATGTGCTACGCGTACTGGCTGCGGGAGAAGCGGTCGTTGCAGGCGGTTTCGCTACGGGATATCCGACTCGATCTTGGATTTGCTTACCTGCTCACGGCTCTCTTCGGGATCGCCGTGACGGTGATTGCCGCCGGTGTCCAACCCGAGGCGGTGGGCGGCTACGGTTTGGTGACCGGGATCGCCGACCGGCTGGCCGTGACTATGGGCCGCTTCGGCTACTGGATATTTTTGCTGGGATTCTGGGCGGCGGTCCTCACCTCCATGATCGGCGTCTGGAGCGGAGTGCCCTATTTATTCGCTGACCTGTGGTACCGGTATCGACGGCGGTACAACAGCAACCAGGAACCGCCTCAGATGGTACGACAGCAATCGCCCTACCAGTGGTTTCTACTTTATCTGGCCCTCCCGCCCATCCTGCTGACCCTCTACCAGCGACCCGCCTGGATCGGGGTGGCCTACGCCGTCTCCGGAGCGGCCTTCATGCCTTTTCTGGCCGTCACGCTCCTCTACCAAAATAATAAAAGTGCCTGGGTGGGTCGATTCCGGAACGGCGGGCTGACCAATGCCGTGCTGGGGATCAGTCTGCTGCTTTTCATCATTCTACTGGCTTCGCAGCTTGATTTTATCGGGTAACTGTGTATCCTCGGGTATGCCTATTTTAGGCTACCCATTCCCATGCCAAATGTCACTCACGCTAGAATTCCGACCGTTTAGAAAGGAAGACTTTATCGAGTACAAGTCTTGGTATGCTGAAAAGCAGCTAGATCGCTGGCTGGGACCGATGGACGCGAAATGGCTGGAATACGTCATGAACGACACCGATGGCCGGGAATTTGCCATCCTCCGGGAGGATATGCTGATCGCGGTGGTAGGTATAGATCTGCCGCAAAGGGGAGAAGAGTACTCGGCGATCACGGATATGGCCGTGCGGCCGGAGCTGCGGAACCAGGGACTGGGCGGCCGCGTACTGTCGCGCCTACTACAGGAGGTTCCTCTATCCAAGGGGGAATACTGGGCGTGTTACGTCGAGCCCGATAATGCCGGCGCCAGGCGCTTTTTCACCCGGCAGGGGTGGCAAGCTTTTTCGGAAGAGGAGGGAATGGTACGCTTCGAGTACCGGCCGGCAATCGGATAACCCACCTTCCTGCCGGCTACCCGCTGCCTCCGGGTATGATGCGTACCGCCCGAAACGGTCATTAACCTTTCCGGAAAGGTTAATTACTTTACCGGGAATCAATGCTTTATGCTCTTGCGCTATCCAAAAAGACTTTTCTCCTGCGCTTCCGCCGCCCTACTTTTCCTGACATTAAGTGCCTGCCAGAGCGATGCGGACGTTAACGGGGAGGGTATAGCGAAAATACCGGATCGCCCCAACATCCTCTGGATCGTCTGTGAGGATATGAGCCCTCTGATCGCGGCCTTCGGCGACAGCACTATTCAGACACCCAACCTGAGCCGGCTGGCCGCCCGGGGCGTACGCTTCCCCAATACCTTCAGCGTAGCGGGCGTATGCGCGCCGAGCCGCTTCGCCATCGCTACCGGGGTCTACCCCATCAGTGCCGGCGGACACCACATGCGTACCCAGTACAACGTCGATCGCCTGCGGGAAATCGGCCTGCCCGGAGAATATGGCGCTCTGGTGGATCCCGAGATCAAAATGATGTCGCAGGTACTGCGCGAAAACGGCTACTTCTGCACCAACAATGCCAAGACCGATTACCAGTTCGAGGCACCGAAAACCGCCTGGGACGAACAGGGACCGCGTGCCCACTGGCGGCACCGACCCGAAGGGCGCCCCTTCTTCAGCATCTTCAACCTGGACATCACGCACGAAAGCCAGGTATGGCAGACCAGCAAGGGGAATTTGCGCTTCCAGCCCGGCTTCGAGAATGACACCTCGACGATCTACGGTTGGGGGGACGTGTACAGCGAAGCGGACCGGCCGGCCCCGCGAATCCCGGAGGACGCAAAACTGCCCCTGCCCCCTTACCTGGCCGATACGGAGCTAACCAGGCAGGACGTACGCCGGGTGTACGACAACATTCGCATCATGGACGAACAGGTTGGTTTTCTCCTCGACCAACTGGAGCAGGACGGGCTTACCGACAGCACCATCATCTACTGGTACAGCGACCATGGCGGCCCATTACCCCGGCAGAAGCGCTTGCTGTATGACTCCGGCCTCCGTGTGCCGATGATCGTCGCCTGGCCGGGCGATCGACGCGCCGGGGAGGTCGATAGCCTGTTGTTCAGCTTCGTGGACTTTGCGCCCTCGGTGTTCTCCATGGCGCGCATCGAACCACCGGCGTGGCTACAGGGCCAAGCCAATTTCGGCGAATACCAAGCTGCTGGGCGCGAATACGTCTACGGGGCGAGCGACCGCCTCGACGAGCACTACGACCGCATCCGCGCCACCCGCGACCATCGGTTCAAATACCTGCGGAACTACTATCCCGACCGGGGCTACTATCTCCCGCTGGCCTACCGCGAGCAAATGGCCAGTATGCAAGAACTCCTGCGCAAGCGCGACGAGGGTAGCCTCACCGATGCCCAGGCACAGTGGTTCCGTCACCGTAAACCAACCGAGGAACTTTTTGACACCTGGAACGATGAATACGAACTCGAAAACCTGGCCGGCCGGCCGGAATACGAAGCCAAACTCACCGAGCTACGCCACGCCACCGACGCCTGGCTGGAACGCATCGGCGACCTGGGCGATGAGCCCGAAGTGGAAATGGTTCAGCGATTTTGGGACGGCGAAAACGAGATGCCCGTCACGGGACGTCCCCAACTGCGTCGCGACTCGGTCGGCCACTTCATCCTGGAAAGCAAGACGCCGGGTGCCCAGATCGCCTACCGAATTCTTCCCGACGATGCGGACCTGGAGGGTTGGCGGGTTTATACGGAACCCATTGACTTCGACCTGGACGGTGGCGACACCTTGCGGGCGGTGGCGCAAAGGATCGGGTACCGGGAGAGCGGGGTCAGTGAGGGATGGTAGGGTTTTAGTTTTTTAGTATGGTAATCTGTGGGCGGATAGTCTTTTAGCGGGCCTGTGTGGTCAGGGCGCGTGTTAGTCGGTATAGGACCTAAGGAACAACTACCGGGGCTGATTTTCTTCTTTCAGGCTAACCTCGACGGCTCCCGGGAGGGGGTGGCCGCCGACGCAAACTTCCCAGTCCAATTCCGGGCGGAGGTGTCGCTGGGCCAAGTCCCGTATTTCGGTGGCGGTGATATTGCGAATGGTATCGTCCAGTCGGCGCAGGTGCTCGGTGGGGTCGTACTGTTTGATGATCGCCGAGCGGTACCGGCTGCTCACCGCCAGGGGGCCGTCAAGATCCTGCACCAGGCCGCCGAGCAGGTAGGCCTTCACCATATCGAGTTCCGCCGGGGGCACCAAATGCTGGCGTAGCTTGTCCATCTCAACCAGGATTTCCGTGCGGACGGCTTCCACGTTCTCATTCGCCACGTCGGCAGAGATACCGAGCGTGCCATCGAAGCGGTAGGTATCCAATTCCGAGTCGATGCCGTAGGTGTATCCTTTTTCCTCGCGGATATTGCGCATCAGGCGACTACCGTAGTACCCACCCAGGATGGTCTCCAGCACGGCCAGGCCGGGATAGTCGGGGTCATCGATCCGGAACCCGCGTCGCCCCCGGCGAATCATGGTTTGCTGGGCGCGCGGCCGGTGGCTCTGCAGCAAGCCGGGTGCGCCGTTTTCAACCTGGTAGGAAGGGGTGGTGATTTCCGGTCCGGGGCGCAATTGTCCGAAAGTAGACTCCAGTAGGCTTTCCACCCGGGCGCTGAGCTGGCCGACGACGCGTAGGGTGGCATTACGGGCCCCGTAGTACTGCTCGAAGTGGTGCTGCACAGCCGGTAGGCGTAGGGCATCGTAGTCAGCCTTGGTCCCCCCGTAGCCATAAGGGTTTTCGGTTCCGAAGGCCGCTTCCGACAGCATTTGGTAGGCCAGCCAGTCGGGGTCTTCCTGGTCTTCCCGAAGTTGCTGTCGGCTTCGCTTTTTGTAGCGTTTAAGATCGCGTTCGGCGAATCCGGGTTCGGCCATCACCTCCAGCATAACCGGCAACAGGTGCTCGGCGTGCTTCGTGATGGTGGCCAGGCTGAGATTAGCCGTATCGTAGTCGTCGGGGGTTTCCAGACTGGTCCCGTACTGCTCAAAGGTGGCTTCTAACTCGCTCGCGGTCCGGTGCCGCGTACCCTCCATGAGTAGCGCATTGGTGGCACCGGCCAGGAAGCGCCGCGCTTCGTAGGGTCGACCGGCCCGCCAGATCATTTCGACCATCAGGATGGGAGCCTGTTCTACGTGTATGGCTACGACCTCCAGTCCGTTGGAGAGCGTCCACCGGCGGGCGGGGGGCAGGGCGGGCACGCGGGGCGTACGGATCGGGGGGGCTTGGCGGGTGCTGATGGGAACGGATTGGATTGAACGGTCGGGCATGTTTGGGAACCCACGGGGCACCGAGTAGTTCAGCGGGCGCGGAAGCGCGGACACGGTATACATGGCCGTTAGCCTATAGGTAGTGGGCCGAAGCGTAAAAGGTTATCGCCACGCTTGCGTTAATGCCCGCCAGGCGTGCTACATCTTCGGGAGACAATTCTGTATTCATCTCGTGACCCGGACTATTGGAAAGTATGGTCCAACGCAGGATGATTTCGTGTACCCCCGATGCCCTCAAGATGGGATAATGCTTTTCCAACCGCGAGATATAGTTCGCTACGTCGGAATAATCATTTGCCGGTTCCAGCAGATGAAATTGCGCCCGCTCCGGATAAATTATACCGGGACTATCCGCATTCTTGTACCGACCGACACCGGATACTTCCGGTAGCTGTTCCAGTAATTGCTTATTCAGAAACTTCCCCTGTAAGGTTGCGTAGACTTGGTGTCGGTGTTTATGCATAGGCGTGTTGATCAGAAATATAGGGCGCCGGAGCGCAGGGTAAAGACCGGACACCGAATCTTTAGACCAGGTCGTGCTTAGTATCTTCGATCGATAAACCATCCCTCCTATGTTCCGTGCCGGTGCTACGTCCCTGCTGACATTATTCCTTTTCCTTTCGGCAAGTCCCACTTTATCCGCGCAGGGAACGCGGTTGCTACGCCAACCAGACATCGGAGCGGAGACGATTGCGTTCGTATACGGGGCGGACATCTGGACCGCCGATCGCGACGGCGGTAATGTGCGGCGGATAACCAGCACCCCGGCCGTTGAAGGATCTCCCCACTTGAGTCCCGATGGCAACTGGCTGGCCTTCACCTCCGACCGCGACGGCAGCCAGGAGGTGTACACCGTTTCCAGTCGCGGCGGCATCCCCACGCGGCTCACTTGGCACCCCTCCGCCGACGAGGTACGGGGCTGGACGCCCGACGGCAGCCGTATTCTCTTCGCCTCCACCCGCCAGACCGCGCCCAGCCCTTACAACCGGCTCTGGACGGTTTCCACCGAGGGAGGCCCGGCCGAATTGATCAGCGAGCAGTGGGGTTACGACGGCAGCTACAACGGCAATGGAGGCCGGCTGGCCCTGGACAAAATGAGCCGCTGGGACAGCGAATGGCGTGCCTACCGCGGCGGGCAGAACACCCCAATCATCCTGCTCGATCTCGAAACGCAGGAGGAAACACTGTTGCCCAACGAGCAAACCACCGACGTCCACCCGCTGTGGGTAGGCGACGAGGTGTACTTCCTCTCGGATCGCGACTTCACCATGAACGTCTACGCCTACAACGTGCCGTCGGGAGATCTTCGGCAAGTGACTGAGCTTAACGGGTCGGACATCAAGTGGCTGGCCGGCGGTGAGCAGGGAATGATCGTGGAGCGCGACGGCTATCTACACTTGCTGGATCCGGATTCCGGTAACCTCACCCAGCTCGACATCGAGGTCATCGGCGACTTTCCGTGGGCCGAACCCGAATGGGAGGACGTCAACGACCGGGCCGAATCCGTATCCCTCTCCCCCACCGGCAAGCGCGCCCTGATGGCCGCCCGGGGAGACATCTTCACCGTACCTACCGACAAAGGGGATTCCCGCAACCTCACCCAATCAAACGGAGCCGCCGACCGCGCACCGCTGTGGTCGCCGAAGGGGGACCGCATCGCCTGGTTCAGCGACGCCAAGGGGGAAGGGTACGCGCTTCACTTGACGGATCAGTCGGGCATCGGCGAATCCACCCAAATCCCCATCGGCGAGTCGAAGATGGCCTGGGACCCCGCCTGGTCGCCGGACGGCAAACACATTGCCTTCATCGATGACGACGTCCGGATCCGCCTCATCGACCTGGAGGCGAAAAGCGTGCGCACCATCGATACCGGCGGTAATAATCTCGACCGAAGTCGCGCCGAACCTAAATGGTCGCCCGACAGCCGTTACCTCGCCTACGTAAAAAGCGGATCGAATAACTTCCGTCGCATCTGGGCCTGGGACACCGAGACCGAAGCCTCACAGCCACTGACCGACGCTTTTGCGGACTCCTTCTCCCCCGCCTGGGACCGCGACGGCAAGCACCTATACCTTCTCGCCAGCACCAACCTCGCGCTGGGCGCCGGATGGGCCAACACCAGCAGCATGCAGGCGGACCCGAATTACGAGGCCTACGTCATTGTACTCCCGGACGACCTGGATAGCCCCTTCCTGCCGGAAAGTGACGAGGAAATAATTGAAGAATCCGACGAAGAAACGGAGGATGAATCGAAGGAAGATTCGGACGAAAAGAAGGGCGACGGAGCGCAGGAAGAAAAGCCCGTTCAAGTAGTTATTGACTCTGACCGCATCAGCCGTCGTACCATCGCGCTACCGGTTACGGGGGCCAACTATTATGCCACGGCCGCCGGCCCGGAGGGTTCGCTTTTTCTGGCGGAGGAGAACCCTGGCGGGCAGGGTGCCACGCTAAAGAAATTCAGCCTGGAAAAACGCGAAGCGAGCGAATTCGCCGAGGCCGTCACCAATTTCGCTATCTCGGCCGACGGGAAGAAGATCCTCTTTCAGTCGGGCGGCGCCTGGAAGATTGCCGATACCGGAGGCGACAACGGCAAATCCGGCGAGTCCGTCAAACCCGAGCTCACCATGAAGCTCGACCGCCTGGCCGAATGGAAGCAGATATTCGAGGAAGCCTACCGCTACGAGCGAGACTACTTCTATGACCCGAACCTCCACGGCCGTGACTGGGATGACGTGTACGCACGCTACGCGCCCCTCGTCCCCTACGTCCGCCACCGCGACGACCTGACGTACTTGCTCGACCAGCTGGGCGGGGAACTCTCCGTGGGTCACAGCTTCGTTTCCGGCGGCGATACCCCCGACACGGAAGATAGCAAAGTGGGCCTGCTCGGCGCCGATCTCGTTCGGTCGAACGGCCGGTGGCGGATCGACCGCATCTATACCACCGAAACCTGGAATCCGGGGCTATCCAGTCCGCTCGATCGCCCCGGTCTGAAGATTCGCTCCGGTGTCTACCTGGTCGGCATCAACGGTCGGGAATTGACCGCCAACGACAACCCCTACCTACATCTGGACGGCACCGCGGGCAAGCAGACGGTCCTGCATCTGAACGACTCTCCCCGGTTTACCGGTAGTCGGGAGGAGATTGTCGAGCCCATCGGCAGCGAGAACGCGCTGCGGCAACGCGCCTGGGTGGAAGACAACCGCCGGATGGTAGATTCCTTATCCAACGGACGCCTGGCCTACGTATGGGTACCCAATACGGGTGGCTCCGGCTTTGTAAACTTCAACCGCTACTACTTCGCCCAACAGGACAAGGAGGGCGCCGTGATCGACGAGCGCTTCAACGGTGGTGGGCTCCTGGATGACTACATGGTCGACCTTATGACCCGCTCCCTACGCGCCGCTCTCACGAATGAAGTCCCGCAGGGTGATCCCTTCCGGCTACCCGCCGGCATCCTCGGTCCCAAGGCCCTGCTGATCAACGAGCGGGCCGGTTCCGGGGGAGACTTCTTCCCGTGGGTATTCCGGCAGCAGGAGGCCGGTCCGCTGATCGGCGCCACGACCTGGGGCGGGCTGGTGAAGTCTTCCACTCACTACCGCTTCGTCGACGGCGGGTCCATGACGGCTCCGGACAATGCGGTGTTTGATCCGCTGGCCGGTGCCTTTATTGCCGAGAACGTAGGTATCGCACCGGACATTGCCGTTCGGCAGGATGCCGCGGCACTGTCCGAAGGTCGTGATCCCCAGCTGGAGCGGGCGGTAGAAGAAGTCCTACGCATGCTGACGGAGGAACCCTATCCGGAAGTGACCAACCCGCCCTACCCTAGCCCTTCGGTTGGCGAAAAACGGTAACTATAAACGTTGCCGGATCTCTTCGGCACCCATAGCCCGGACCTTCCGGTCTTTGGAACCGAAATTACCGAGGTACATCGAATAGGTAAGCCGTACCTGCGGTTCCGCTAAATTCAGATTACCGTAGGTCGCCATCCCCAGGGCGGGCTGCCGATAGTACCAGTCCCGCCGTCCGAGATTGTTAGTGGGATCCTGTACGGATAGGGCCAGCGAGGACTCGTTCGGGAACTGATGCCGGAAACCCAGATTAACATATGGGTAAT
>JBASAV010000148.1:0-4217 GCA_049650785.1 Lewinella sp.
GTACTGCCACGGAGAACAAACCAATTATTTTAATCAAAACATACCATACATGAAGCCGATCAACGATCGAGTAGTGGTCAAGCCCGCTCCCGCAGAAGAAAAGACCAGCGGAGGCATCATCGTGCCCGACACCGCCAAGGAAAAGCCCCAGCGCGGCGAAGTTATCGCCGTAGGACCGGGGAAGGAAGGCAACGCCATGACCGTCAGCATAGGCGACATCGTCCTATATGGCAAGTACGCCGGCCAGGAGCTGAAGCACGAAGGTCAGGACCTGCTCATCATGCGGGAGGACGACATCCTGGTTATCCTATAGGATAACCACCAGCAATTGCATTTAACCAACTATAAAATAATAAACAACTATGGCTAAGGATATTAGCTTTGATCGCGTAGCTCGCGAAAAACTGCGGAGTGGCGTCGACGCCCTCGCCAACGCCGTTAAAGTGACCCTCGGACCCAAGGGCCGCAACGTCGTTATTCAAAAATCATTCGGTGCCCCACAGGTCACCAAAGACGGTGTAACCGTCGCTAAAGAAGTAGAACTGGAAGATCCGGTCGCCAATATGGGCGCCCAGATGGTCAAGGAAGTTGCCAGCAAGACGGCCGATATCGCCGGTGATGGTACGACCACGGCTACCGTTTTGGCACAAGCCATGATCCAGGCAGGTCTGAAGAACGTGACCGCCGGAGCTAACCCGATGGATCTCAAGCGGGGTATTGACCTCGCCACCAAGAAGGTCATCGAGCACCTCAAGACTCAGAGTGAAGTCGTAGGTGATGACTTCAGCAAGATCCAGCAGGTGGCTGCCATTTCCGCCAACAACGATAACGAAATCGGTAGCCTGATTGCCGACGCCATGAAGCGCGTCAGTAAGGACGGCGTGATCACCGTTGAGGAAGCCAAGGGTACCGATACCTACGTCGAAGAGGTGATGGGTATGCAGTTCGACCGTGGTTACCTGAGCCCGTACTTCGTTACCGATACGGAGAGCATGACCACGGAGTACGAGAACCCCTACGTACTGATCCACGACAAGAAGATCAGCAACATGCAGGATATCGTGCCCATCCTGGAGCAGGTCATTCAGAGCGGACGTCCGCTGCTGATCATCGCCGAGGACATTGAAAGCCAGGCGCTTGGTGTCCTGGTTGTCAACCGCCTCCGTGCCCAACTTAAGGTGGTGGCCGTTAAGGCTCCCGGTTTCGGTGACCGTCGCAAAGCGATGCTGGAAGATATTGCCGTACTGACCGGTGGTACCGTCATCAGCGAAGAAAAGGGCTACAAGCTCGACCAAACTTCGTTGGATCTACTGGGTACCGCGGAGAAGATCACCGTCGATAAGGACAATACCACCATCGTAAATGGTGCCGGATCCGAAGACCAGATCAACAATCGCGTTAACCAGATCAAGCAGCAGATCGAAACTACGACTTCTGACTACGACCGCGAGAAGCTCCAGGAACGTCTGGCTAAGCTAGCCGGTGGCGTTGCTGTCCTCTATGTAGGTGCGGCTACGGAAGTAGAAATGAAGGAGAAGAAAGACCGCGTCGACGACGCCCTCCACGCTACCCGTGCCGCCGTTGAGGAAGGCATCGTAGCCGGTGGAGGCGTTGCCCTGGTCCGTGCCATCGATAGCCTGGAAGGCCTCGAGGGCGAGAACGAAGACCAGAAGATTGGTATCGCGATCGTACGCAAAGCCCTGGAGGCTCCCCTCCGTACCATCGTCGACAACGCCGGTGTAGAAGGTAGTGTAGTGCTGCAGAGCGTCCGTACCAATACCGGAAGCTACGGCTACAATGCCCGCACCGGTGAGTACGAGGATCTAAAGGCGGCCGGTGTGATTGACCCAACCAAGGTCACGCGCATCGCCCTGGAAAACGCCAGCTCGATTGCCGGTATGGTCCTGACCACGGAATGTGTCATTAACGACATGCCAGAAGCCGACGGCGGCATGGGCGGCCACTCCCACGGGGGAGGCGGTATGCCCGGCGGCATGGGCGGCATGATGTAATCGACCCGCAAATGTTATGGAAAACCCCGGTCGGCAAACGCCGCCGGGGTTTTTCTTTAAGCGTTAAACAAGCTTTAAGCCTGTAAACCTAATCACGGCATTACTTCTTAGATCACCGATGGAACTACAAGAGGGAAAAGAGAAATTTATCGAGGCATGGGGAACGCTGGGCAGTTCCTGGGGTGTCACCCGTACCATGGCGCAAATACACGCCTTGCTACTCGTCGCCAACGAACCCCTCAGTACGGACGATATCATGGAGCAACTCCAGATCAGCCGGGGGAACGTCAACACCAATACCCGGATGCTACTGGAATGGGGCCTGGCTCATAAAAAGCTCATTCCCGGTGAGCGCAAGGAGTTCTTTATCGGCGAGAAGGACATGTCAAAAGTGGTTAAGAACATTATCATAGCCCGCAAAAAACGGGAGCTGGAACCTATGCTCCATTTGTTAGATGACCTGACGGGAGTGAAGGGACAGTCCGCCGAGGCCGAAGAGTTCCGCACGGTGGTGAAGGACCTCAAACTCTACAGCCACAAGGCCGATTCCGCGCTGGCCGCGCTGGTCAAGGTGGATAGTAATTGGTTCTTTTCGACCTTCCTTACCATGATCAAGTAAGAACTACCCCTCGGTGAGTGGCTCGATGATCATCCACCCACCGCGCTCCTCATTTGACTGAAGCGTAAAGGTCCGGTCGTATGGGGGGTACAGTATTTCTGATCGCTGCGTACCCAAATAACCGACAACGGTCACCCGTCGGGCTTCCTGGCTGGTATCCAGAAGGTTGAGGGTAACCGCGCCGGCACCCGCAACGTAGATCAAATAATTATTCAACGAATCTACCGCTGCCACTGATCCGACCGGCCGGCTCTTACCCAGAATACGATCGTCGATCTCCAAATCCCAGAAATGGAGATGACGCTCCACCGTGCGGATCGCGCGAAAGCTATTCAGCGTGGACTGCACGGGTTGTCTGAATCCGACCGCTGGTTGCCCGGCCAGGACGGCCGCGTTAAAGGAAGCGATGCTCCCCATGCTCTGGAACCCGTAACGCTCCCCTACCGTATCGATGATCACACCCAATTCGTTCCCCAGCCCGATCCATTCCCAAACCCGTTGCGGATCGATTCCCGGCGTCCGCAGTGCCAAGTAGTTTCCGCCGCTTGCGGCCATTCGCTTGATCAGCTGCTCAATAGCGAGGGTATCGACCGGCTGCTTCCGCAGATCGTAACCCAGGAGCAAAGTTGGTGAGTTATCTACCGCGTAATAATTCGAGTCGCTAGTCCAGGGTTCCGCTCGGATGGGGTCTGCCGGTGTCGCCTGATCGGAAGGTGACCCACAGGAAAAAGTAAGCCCAATCACGGTGGCAAAAAGCAACGATCGTCCGGAAAATTTCACAAACTCAAGGTAGCACGTCAATTGGAAAAGCGACTGGGCAACCTAAGGAGAAAAGCAACGTTAGCGGTCTGAGCGTTTCCGCGGATAAATCGCGAAGGGCTCGCTAAACTTAACGCATGTCAGCAAGAAACATAGTAGTCGCGGTCGGAGGAAGTAGTGGCTCGCTCTACGCTAAGGTCTTATTCGACCGGCTTAAAGAAATAAAATCAAAATGGGAAAATGTTGGAGTAGTAATTACGGAGAACGGTAAGTACAACTGGAAATTTGAACTCGGCAACGAGGACTGGCAGCACTACCCCTTCAATTATTACGCCCAGCGCGACTTCATGGCACCATTTGCCTCCGGGAGCGCGCGTTACGATACGATGATCGTTTGTCCTTGCAGCATGGGCCTCATGGCCCGGATTGCCGCGGGGATATCTAATGATCTAATTACTCGGGCGGCCGACGTCATCCTGAAGGAAAGAAGGCGTCTGATCGTGGTACCCCGGGAGGCTCCCTACAGCCTCATTCACCTGAAGAATATGATGGCGATCACCGAAGCCGGAGGTGTGATTTGCCCCGCGGTTCCCTCCTTCTATAGCAACGTGCAGACTCCCGAGGAAATCGTGCGTACCATTGTCGACCGCGTTCTTGACCTGGCCGGATTTGATCTCGACGACACGTATCGCTGGGGGGAAGACTTTCAGGCCGAGGACACCGAATAACCGTACCCCAACCCTGCTTATGTCTGATGTGATGAATCTTGCTTTTCCTACCCTCGCCGGCCTGGAGGACGTACTGGCCCAGGAGGTCAGTGCACTCGG
>JBASAV010000149.1:0-12084 GCA_049650785.1 Lewinella sp.
AAAAAACACTCCCCTTATGAATTACCTGAATCGGTGGCTCTTGCTGCCCGTCATTCTATTAAGCCTTTCCCTTGCTACGCACGCTCAGTCGACTACCATCGACTTTACCGAGTTTGAATTGGATAACGGCCTCAAAGTAATCCTGCACCAGGATAACACCACCCCCATCGTGGCGGTCTCCATCATGTACGAAGTGGGCGGAAAGGATAGCTTCGAAGACCGGACCGGTTTTGCCCATTTTTTCGAGCATCTCCTTTTTGAGGGAAGCGAAAACCTGGAGCGGGGTCAGATTGATGATTACGTCGAGGGAGCCGGTGGCGCTCTGAATGCTAATACCAGCCAGGACAGAACGTACTATTACGAGATCCTGCCTAGTAACCAACTAGCTCTAGGGCTATGGATCGAGAGCGAGCGGCTCCTGCACGCCAAGGTCCAAAGCATCGGTGTGGAAACGCAGCGCGATGTGGTGAAGGAAGAACGTCGACAGCGAATTGACAATCAGCCCTACGGCAGGCTGAATATGGAACTCTATCAGCGCGCCTTTAAGGAGCACCCCTATAAGGATCCGCTCATTGGATTCATGGAAGACCTAACCAGTGCTGAAGAAGCGGATTTCAAGCGGTTCTACGAAACCTACTACGTGCCCAATAATGCCGTACTGAGTATTGCCGGAGATCTTGACGTGGAAGAAACTAAAGAATTGGTGGAGAAATACTTCGGTGATATTCCTCGCGGAACGGAACCTCCCCGAATCACCGTAGTGGAGCCACCGCTTGGTGGAGAAGTCCGCGATACGGTTTTCGACCAGGTTCCGCTACCCGCGCTGGTTATGGGATACCGGACCGTCGGTAGAGATAATCCGGACTACTACGCGATCAGCATGATGAACCAGGTACTCAGCCAGGGACAAAGCAGCCGCCTTAACAAAGCCCTGGTCGACGAAAAAGAGCTGGCCGTTCAGGTGGGCAGCTTTCCTTCGAGCAGTCAGCACCCAGGTTTGGCCATCGCCTTTGCTCTGACCCCTCCCGGTACGGATGATTTACGACCGGTAGAGGAGGCCTTTCAATCCGAGGTAGACCGTATGAAGAACGAATTAATCACCGACCGCGAGTTTGAAAAGCTGCGTAATCAGATCGAAGTCAGCGCCATCTCCGGATACGGAAGCGTGGCCGGCATAGCCGAGAGCCTGGCCTACAACGAAATGTTTTTGGGTGATGCCAATCTGATCAACACGGAAACCGACCGTTACCTGGAAGTGACCAAAGAAGATATCCAGCGTGTCGCCCGCGAATACTACACCGATGAAAACCGTGTCCTGCTCTACTGGTTACCCCAGCCGAGCAGCCGCTAATCCTAATCCCCACTCACAATACATACACATGTCCCGTATATATATACCCTTCGCAGTGCTGCTGCTCCTCCTGAGCCAGGCCTGCGGAACCCCTAAGAATACTACGCCTGCCACTACCGACGCTCCCACCAGTCCGACGCCGGAAACGGCTGAAGAAGTGGTCCAGCAGGACTTCCGGGCTTCGGCTCCCGAACCCGGTCCCGCACCGGAGATCGAACTGGGTGATTTTGAAGAATTCAGGCTTGATAACGGTCTCACCGTCGTGCTCGTCGAAAACCACAAATTACCCCGGGTGAGTTACCAGCTATTCGTCGACGTGCCGCCGCACCTGGAAGGGGAATACGCAGGAGCCCAACAACTCCTCGGCAGCATGCTGCGCCGGGCCACCAGCGACATGACCAAGGAGGAAATCGACGAAGAGATTGACTTCATCGGGGCCAGTCTAAGTACCAGCGGTGCGGGTGCCTATGCTGCCACCATCAGTAAATACAAGGAGCAGGTCATCGAACTGATGGGTAAGGTCATCCTGGATGCAGCTTTTCCGGAAGCCGAATTCGCGAAGGTGAAGGACGACGCCCGGGCCGCGCTCGCCCAGCAGCTTACGACCCCCGATGCCATTGCCAGTCGGGTGCGGCAGACGGTTACCTATGGCACTAATCATCCATACGGGGAACAAATGACCGAAGCCACCCTGGATTCCATCGACCTCGAAGTCGTAAAGTCGGTTTACGATACCTACTTCGTACCCAACCGTAGTTACCTGGTCATGGTAGGCGACCTCACGCCGGAGGAGGCGCGCCAGCTGGCCGGCGATAACTTCAGTGCCTGGGAGAGCCGGGACGTGGCCGAAGCCCAGTTTCCCACCCCACAGCGACCCGAGGGTGTGACGGTCAACTTCGTATCCCGCCCCGGAGCCGTACAATCCAATATCATCATCAGTCACCCCATCGATCTGAAACCCGGCACGAAGGAAGCCATTCGGGCCGGCCTGCTCGACCAGGCTTTCGGCAGCGGATTCAACAGTCGTCTGCTCGCCAATCTTCGGGAAGACAAAGCTTATACGTACGGCGCATACAGCAGCATCGGAGACGATCCGCGGGTGGGTAGCTTTCGGGCGTACGCCAGTGTCCGCAACGAAGTGACGGATTCGGCCGTCGCAGAATTTATGTACGAGTTGGAGCGTCTGACGGACGAACCGGTAGACAGCCTGGAGCTGGCGGTTGCCAAAGCCCGGACGATGGGCTCCTTCGGACGCGCCCTCGAAAGTCCCCAGCGGATCGCCAGCTACGCCCTTAATACGGTGCGCTACGACCTGGACCGGGACTTCTACCCCGAGTACCTGCAGGTGGTACAAAACAGTAGCCTCAACGACGTCGCCGAAGTAGCAAGTGACATCGTCACGGCCGGCAATACAAACATCATTGTCGTAGGTGATCCGTCGGTCGCCGATAAGCTGGCCCGTTTCGCCACCAGTGGTAAAGTGGATTACTACGACGTGGACGGGGAACCGCTGGACATGCAGCAGATGTCCGCGCCCGTCGACTTGACACCCGAAGACGTACTTAACGGATACTTCGAGGCTATTGGGGGTAAGGAAGCCGCCCTGGCACTAGAAAATGTTTCTATGGCACTCGAGGGGTCCGTTCAGGGTCAGACGCTGTCACAAAAGATGACGACAACCAACGATGGAAAGATGAGCAGCCAGACCAGCATGGGTGGTATGGTAGTAGCCGATCAGCGGTACGCAGCGGGTAAGGCATCTATGAAACAGATGGGCCAGCCCGTAGACTTACCGGAAGCCGCCGTGGAGGCCATGGCGGAACAGGCTATCATTTTCCCCGAAGCCAACTACCTGGAAGACCTCAGCAACATTACCCTCGAGGGTACGGAAATGGTCGATGGTAAGCCGGCGATAGTCCTGGTGATCAACAGTTCGGACAACCCGGTGCGGGAATACTACGACGCCGAAAGTATGCTGAAAGTCCAGACCATCCGGAGTCAGGGCCCACAGACGATCACGCAGAGCTACGGTGATTACCAGGCGGTAGAAGGCATAATGTTCCCCCACACACTAACCCTAACGGGCATGGCACCGTTTCCGATTGAGCTGTCGGCGACTTCGGTGGAGGTGAATACGGACCTCGACCCATCCGTTTTTGCGATCGAATAAGCGCGACCTTTATCCAGCGTAGGATATCAGCAGCACAAGTCAAGTATCGGCTTGTGCTGCTTTATTTTGCCGCTACCAGCCGTATTTCAGAATGCAGTAAATCGCCCGGAAGCCGTCGCGCCAGCCAATCTTCTTCCCCTCCTTATACGTGCGACCATAATAGCTGATACCGACCTCGTAGATCCGGATGCCGGGGATCCGGCTGATCTTGGCCGTTACCTCCGGCTCAAAGCCGAAGCGTTGTTCGGTAAGGTGAAGGGACTGTAACTGCCGCGTACGGAACAGCTTATAGCAGGTCTCCATATCCGTCAGGTTCAGATTATTGAAGGCGTTGCTTAGGGTTGTCAGGAACTTGTTACCAATGGTATGCCAGAAGAAAAGAATACGGTGCGGCTTGCTCCCCTGGAACCGGCTACCGTAGACCACATCGGCGAAGCCATCCAGGATGGGTTGCAGCAGTTCGTTGTACTCGCGTGGATCGTATTCCAGATCAGCATCCTGAATGATCAGGTATTCACCATTGGCCATACGGATTCCCGAGTGCAAAGCCGCTCCTTTGCCCATATTGACGGGGTGGCGGTGATAGCGAATAAACAGATCGGGATTCTGGTGGATGTATCGCTCTACTGCTCCTTCCGTATCGTCGGTGGAGCAATCGTTGATGATCAGAATCTCCTTCTCTAAACCACCAACAAGTTCGACGGCTTTGACGCGGTCGAGTATGCGGTGGATGGTAGCCGCTTCATTGTAAGCGGGGATAACAATGGAAAGCGTAGTAGAAGGATTCACATCATGCGTACAAAAGCGCTATCAGTAACAGAACTACAAATAGCTTGCCGCAAAGCTCGTCAAATTTCATAATAGGCAGGTACACTTGGTTGATTATTTCTCGGGCGGGTATACCGGGCGCACGCCGCGAGTATCCGATGCCGCAACGAATAATAATTTGCCGGTGTTCGGTGAATCAGTCTGTAATCAGTGAACGGTAGCCGCGTGTGTCGAGGCTATCTTTTGACAACTAGTTGAGCTGAGGCGTACCCAGACGCTATAACTTTGTGCCCTTATGGAGATTATCCTGTTTGCCAAGGCCTTTCACGTGATCGGATTTGTTAGCTGGTTCGCCGGGCTGTTCTTCTTGGGGCGCTTGCTGGTGAACCACTCGGAGACGGACCGATTGACGACGGGCGGCCAGACAGACGGACCGCTGCGAGCGCAGATCCTGCAGGAGGAATACATCGGCATGGAGGATCGTGTGTACCGGATCATCACCAACCCCGCCATGATGATCACCTGGGCGGGCGGGCTCACGATGGTAGCTCTGAACCCATCCTATCTCTACAGCGGCACCCCGGGGTGGCTGCTCGTGAAGTTGCTGGCCGTCGTAGGGCTGACCGTGTACCAAGTGTACACCAAGCGTAAGCTGATGGTCCCGATGAAAGCAGGCGAGCGGCCGTTATCCCCCTGGCAACTTCGTCTGTGGAACGAGGTGCCGACATTTTTTTTGGTAAGTATCGTATTTACCGCCGTATACGGAAAAGTAGGTGAGCTAAGTTATCTGTACCTTGGAATTGGTGTACTGATCTTCTGCGTGTTGGTCTACCGGGGGGCCGTAGCCTACCGAAACCGGCGTGCGGCCACCTAATAATCCAAACCCCAAATCAAACAGGAATGATCCATCTGGGAATTATTGAAGACGAGCCCATCATGCTCGCCAGCGTCGAGGAATGTTTCGAGGCCAACCGTGATGTCCGTGTAGAACTAGCTGCCACGAGCGTAGAGGAATTCCTGAACCGCTTGCCGGCCAGCAGTCCCCTGAATACGCTGCTCCTCGACATCATGCTTCCCGGCATGAACGGGATCGCCGGTATCCCTAAATTGCTCGAGCGCTGGCCGGAAATGGATATCATCATGCTGACGAACAGCGATGAAAGCGACAATATCTTCCGGGCGCTGCAGGCCGGTGCCGTAGGTTACATTTCCAAGCGACGGGTGAATCCCACGATCATTCGCGATGCGGTGCATACCGTTAACCGCGGCGGCAGCTACATGAGTCCGAGCATTGCCCGCCAGGTGGTCGCCTTCCATAATCAGCAGCGTAAAAAGGCGACGGTCAACGTGGCCGACCAGCTGACCTCCCGCCAACTGGAGATCGTCCAGGGACTGGTAGACAACCTGAGCTACCGGGAGATCGGTGAACGGCTGGACATCAGTATAGAAACCGTACGGGACCACATTAAAAATATCTACCGCAAGCTGCAGGTCAATTCCAAGATGGAGGTGGTCCACAAGAAACTGAAGGGAGAAATCTAACCGGGCACGCGTCGGCGGGGTGCGAATTACTGATTCTGCGTATAATGCGGGAGGCTTCTCCGTATTCGGTCTACCGGGTACCGGTCAAGCTGCATATTGCCACCCGCTTAGTGTACGATCATGACAACAGAGTTAATTGCCTACGTCGGTGAATTCATCGGCACGGCCATCCTTATCCTGCTGGGTAACGGGGTAGTGGCCAACGTCCTGCTAGCCAAAACCAAGGGACACGGAAGCGGACTAATCGTTATCGCTTTCGCCTGGGCCATTGCCGTATTTACGGCGGTCTTCATTACCGCTCCCCTATCCGGTGCTCACCTCAACCCGGCGGTTACGCTCGGACTGGCGCTGGCCGGCAAGTTTTCCTGGGCGCTCGTACCCGGTTATTTGCTTGCCCAATTGCTGGGGGCTTATCTGGGCCAGGTGCTGGTCGTGGGAGCCTACCGCGATCATTACCGCGCAACGGAAGATCCAGGACTGATCCTGGCAACGTGCAGTACGGATCCGGCTATTCCAAACAACTTGTCCAATACGATCACGGAAGCGATTGGCACCTTCGTGCTGGTTTTTGCCGTCCTGTACATCACCGGCCCGAAGTTCGGCGAGGATGCCGGCAGTCTGGGAGCGCTCGATGCACTGCCCGTTGCCCTGGTCGTACTGGGGATCGGGCTTAGCCTGGGTGGCCCCACTGGATACGCTATCAATCCGGCGCGAGACCTGGGCCCACGCATTGCGCACGCGACGCTTCCGCTAAGTCATAAGGGGAACAGCAACTGGCCGTACGCCTGGGTCCCGGTGGTCGGGCCGTTACTGGGAGCCGCGGTTGCGGCGGCGCTGTGGCACTTGGTGCCGGTGGCCCTTTAGCTGTCGAAGCGGACCCGGAAGGACACACCGCCCTCTCCGACTACATCGGAGTATGAGTAGTTCTCGAAGTAGAAGCGGGTGGGCGTGTAGGAGATGTAGGGCTCGATGGACATCGAGGAGTGGCGGGACAGCTCGAATTCGTAACCAATGAAGCCGGTTACCGACTGTTTGGCAAAGTTGCGGTAGTCCGGATTGGCGCTACCATTGATGAAGTCGTTTTCGATCCAGGGATCGCCGATCCAGCGATTGATTACGCCGCCGACACCGATCAGGAAGCGGTCGTTCTTCTTCATGTAGTTGGTACGGGCCACGATAGCACCCGGCATCTCGATAGCGTAGTAGGTGATTTTATTTTCACCGATTGCAATCTCATCGGTTTCCTCGAAGCGACGCTCCACCTCGTAGAAATGACGCCGAACGGCAATATTCATGCCGCCCCGGACATAGATGTTTGGGATAACCTCGTACTCCAGGTAGCCGCCCAAACTAGCAGAGGAAGCCATCCCCGACAATCCGGTGGTCAGCTTTTTAGCACTGCCGGACTTGGGCGTAGACATGATGTAATTTACTTCCGGGGAAAAGTGGAATCCGTAGGACAGCCGCGTCTGGGCTTCGGTGGTATTGAAGGTAAAAACCAGTAACAATACGAATACGGTAGAATAGCGTAGCAAGTGCCGCATAGAGGCAGAAGTTATTTGGGAAGAGTGAATGTCCCTTTTTAACTCCCTGCAGTCCCGGCTTAGTACGGTGTTAACGTAATCAACCCTCCAAAGCGGCCAAACGGTTTTTCCGGCGATTAATTATCAAAACGCAGCCGTACGGCTACACCAGCCTGGATATTATTCTTGCTAACCGTTTCCGTTTCGAAGTGAAAATAAGTCGGGGAATAGGAGATGTACGGCTCGATGCCCACCACGAAACGATCCGAGATATAACGATCATAGCCCACGAACACATTGACGGATCGATAAGCTTCCTGGATAAAGGAACGATCGGAGCTACCGGCTACAAAGTCCGTTTCAATCTGTGGGTCACCCAACCACCGGTCCACTATCCCACCGACACCTGTGTATAATCGGTCGTTGTTCGGGAGGTAGGGAAAGCGATAGAGTATAGCCACGGGAATCTCGATGGCGGTGTACACGATGCGATTGTTGCTGTAATTCACCTCGCCCTCCCCCGACATGCCCTGGGACACGCCGTAATTGAATCGTTTACGCGCGTAATTGAGTCCGCCGCGGACAAACAGCCCGTTCAAAACCTCGTACTCGAGGTAAGCGCCCGCCATGAATCCCACGGCAGCACCATTCGTGCCGGTCGTACGGTCACCGGGTAACACGCTCTCACGCGGCTCGGAAGATATCCAGTTAACTTCAGGACCAAACGTAACACCCAAATCCAATCGCTGCTGCGCAGCCGTGGATAATGGAATGATCAGTATGCACAAAGTCCTGAAAATGAAGGACCAACTAATAGATTGGCTCAGCATTTTTCTCTTTTTCAGTAGGGGTTGTTCAAAGGGCTAACACAAGGAATTCCCTGTGGGTGCGGCAAATATCCGCCAATAGACGTAATTAGATGTTAAAGTTTCATATGTTCCTACACCTATCCGGCATCCATTTCACCCTCGCGGATAATTACCTTCGCCGGGCAAATGCTATAGCATGATCTGTTGTCGGAATCTACTTCTTCTCATTTTACTCTCCTTTAGCTCGCTGCGTGCCCAGGATTGGCGTGTCGAACCCCCTAACTGGTGGGCGGGCATGCAGGACTCGACCGTTCAGTTGATGGTTTATGGCGCGGACGCAGGAAAAATGCAGGTCACCCTGGCGGGGAATGGCGTAGAAATCACCCAGCATCATTCCGCTGACAGTCCTAATTACCTGTTCGTAGACCTTCACGTCACTTCCAATGCCCCCGCGCAGACGGTTGAGCTACGTTTTACCAATGACGGGGAGGTGGTACACACTCACGACTATCCATTGCTGGAACGACAACGCCCGGCGGAGGACTTGGTCGGCTTTGATGCCACCGATGCGATTTACCTCATCACGCCGGACCGCTTTGCCAACAGCAAGCCCGGAAATGATTCCGTGGCCGGCCTTCAGGAAGGGCTGGTCGACCGATCGGCCGGGTTTGCGCGACACGGGGGCGACCTGCAGGGTATTACCGATCAACTCGACTATATGGCTGAGATGGGGTTCACCGCGGTATGGCCTAGTCCGGTACTGGAAAACGATATGCCCGCCTGGTCCTATCACGGTTACGCCATCACCGATTACTACCGGGTGGATCCGAGATTTGGAACGCTGGCTGACTACCAATCGCTGGCCGACGGGGCGAGAGAGCGGGGTATCAAACTGATCATGGACCAAGTGGTCAATCACTGCGGCTCCGAGCACTGGTGGATGGCCGATCTACCCTTCGAAGACTGGCTGAATTTTCAGGATGACCCGCAGGTCACTAATCACCGGCGTACCGTCCATCAGGACCCCTACGCCGCCGAGGTAGACCGCGAACTGATGATCGGAGGCTGGTTCGTATCGACGATGCCCGATCTCAACCAGCGCAACCCATTTCTCGCCCGCTACCTGATCCAGAATAGTATCTGGTGGATCGAAACGCTCGGTTTGGGCGGTGTGCGCCAGGATACGTATCCCTATCCAGACGCGGATTTTATGACCGATTGGACGTGCCGGATCATGGAGGAGTACCCCAATTTTTCCATTGTCGGAGAAGAATGGTCCTACGAGGCGTCCACGGTAGCTTACTGGCAGCGCGGCAAGGAAAATCCCGACGGCTACCAATCCTGTCTGTCCAGCGTGATGGATTTTCCCCAACAGGCAGCGCTGATCAGCGCCCTCAACGAGGAGGAAGGCTGGGATACGGGACTGATCAAATTGTACGAGGCACTCGCCAAGGACTTTCTGTACGCCGATCCCCAGGCCATCATGGTCTTCGCCGAGAATCACGATATGGATAGGCTGGCCACCCAACTGAAGGGAGACGTACCCGCCATTAAAATGGCGCTCACGTATCTGGCGACCGTGCGCGGTATTCCCCAGTTCTATTACGGTTCGGAAGTAATGCTGGAAAACGATGCGGCACCCGGAGATCACGGTATTATCCGCAGTGATATGCCCGGAGGATGGGCCGGAGATGCCGCCAGCGCCTTTACGGGTGAAGGACTAACCGACGATCAACGGGAGGTGCAGAGCCATCTGAAGACATTACTCCGGTGGCGTCGGAACAGCGAGGTGATTGCCCGGGGCAAGACCATTCATTTTGCTCCCCAGGAGGGCGTGTACGTCTATGGCCGCTACGATGAGGAAGGCAACCGGGTGGCGGTGGTGATGAATAAGAACGAATCGTCCGTCAAGCTGCCGACCGGGCGGTACCGGGAGCTTTTCGGCTCATCCACCCAGGCCGAAACCCTGGACGGAGAAATACAGGATATGGCGGATCAGTTGGTCGTCCCCGCTAAGGCCGCCACGGTTTTTATACTCAGATAAATTCCTGCGCTCCGGCGCCAAAACAAAAGACGATGGCTGTACCCGATTTGCCTGTCCGCCGCGTAGGAAGCCACCACGATACGGTGAGTATGTACTGCACGGAGGGGGCCGCCGAAGAAGCATACCGCACGGTAAAGGCGCGCTTCCATGCCATCAACCGGTGGCGGGAGATGAACGATAACATAGGCACCGACTTTCAGCTTTGCGGGCCCACGGGGGAAGAAGTGAGCCGCCCGCCGCGGGAAGGGGATTTCATCCGGATCGATCTCACGGGTCCGGGAAGCCCCTCCGGAGCGGGATACGACTGGGTGAAGATCACTCAACTAGCGGAAGAGGATGGTGACTATCCCTGGGCTGCCATGACGGTTACCCCCAGCGGACAACCGGGGGAAGACGGCAAAACGGTGGCTCATTTCTACCAGAAAGGAGCTACGAATACTTTTCTAGTCAGACGGGTTGGAGGATGCATCCTAGCCGAAGTGCACGGCCGCAACGAGCAACCCAATACGGAAAAAGGCCCCGTGCTCTATCGTCTGCGCAATCAGGCGGTTGCACTGGTTGGAAAACTGGGATTCGGCAAGGTGCAGTGGAAGGACTGGACCGACGGAATGGTGTCAGTTATCGAGGCGGACGCGGACGGAGATGCCGGTCTCGAATAGGATCCGGGAGCGGCTGGAGGTCTCGAACTGAAATTCACTGGGAACGTAGGAAACGTAAGGCTCGTAGCTGATAACGAAGGCATCGGAGAGCGGTTTTTCATAGCCGCCAAAGATGGTGAGGCTATGCTTGGCCACCGATACCGGCTCGGAGACCGAACCCTTGCGGAAGAAACTAGTACGGTAGACGGGCGCGCCATTCCACCGGTTCAGCGTGGTGCCGACGCCGACCAGGTAGCGGGTGTCCCGCCGCATATAGTCGAAATGGTAGATCAGGGAGACGGGTACTTCGATGCTGGCGTAGCTGACGCGATTGTGGCCTTCGACGACCTCGCCCGTTTCGGTGAAGGTGCGCTTGACGGTGTAGTGGTTGCGCTTATAGGAGAGATCGATACCGCCCCGGGCCGACCAGCCGGGAGCAAATTCGTACTCCAGATATCCACCGCCACCCATCGATACCGCCAAACCGTTCCCACCCTCCGTGGGGATATTGGTTTGCCGGAGTTCTGCTGGAGAGCTCGTGATGTAGCGCATCTGCGGGCTAAGGTGACCCCCGATGTCGAGGGGGGATTGCCCCCTTACGGTAGTCGGGCCCGCGACCAGTCCGCAGAGTAAGAAAATAGTTGCGGCGGCGCGCAGGAAGTTGTTCATCTAGTGTCGGTTGGGATAAGTAATAGAACCCGTACCATGGTGGGCGTGTGCGGTAATCCTAGACGGCGGAAACGGGTAAAGTCACACATCGTCAGGGAGCATATATAAAAGGAGGGCGGCGAGTAAACATTTCAGTAAATGTTCGATCCGTATATTTGCGGCCCCTTTCGCAGGCCCAGGTCATGGGAGGCCCCGACGGCGAAAGGTTTTCACCATCTTCTTCAACGTGGTGGTCCGCCCGATTCCGACGGCGGCACCGCCGGAACCTAAATTCTTTACTATGCAAGGCAAGGGACTTATCAAGTTTTTCCTTGTGGTCATGATCCTAGTGACGGTTGCACAGTACCTCTTCGTCATCCCCACCAACGCGGTGGAATCTGACGCGGACGAGTACGCGCAAAACCTCACGGGAGACGACACAGGCGAAGCTTACCGCATTGCTCGCTCGTCCTACCTGGACAGCATCTCCGATCAGGAGGTTTTCCGACTCCCCCTGATCAAATCCTACACTTACCAGGACCTCAAGGCCCAGCAACTAGCGCTCGGTCTTGACCTCAAGGGCGGCATGTC
>JBASAV010000150.1:0-8489 GCA_049650785.1 Lewinella sp.
GCGGGATCGGGTTCAAGATCGGCCACCTCGAAGCTTTGAATAAGCCGGTTAGCGTTGAAGATCTTGTTGCAGAACTTCCGACCCTGTTCGCAGAGCTGACTTTCGTTCAGGGCCTTTCCGTCTTCCAGCGGCGCATCGAAGACGATATCGTTGCCGGCCGCGGCACTGGAGAGCATACCGTAGCGGACACCGTCGGCACCGTAGGTACGTAGCAGTTCCAGCGCGTCGGGGCTATTACCTAAGGATTTGGACATTTTTCGCCGCTTCTGATCCCGCACCATACCGGTGAAGTAGACGTCACGGAACGGTTGCCGTCCATTTTCCCGCACGAAGTCCTCGCCCAGAAGGTCTTCACTAAATTCATAACCCGCCATGACCATGCGGGCCACCCAGAAGAACATGATGTCCCAACCGGTCACCAGATCGTTGGTGGGATAGTAGTAGGCCAATTCGGTCTTGTCTTCCCCAAAACCGTCAAAGACCGACATGGGCCACAGCCAGCTGGAAAACCAGGTATCGAGCACGTCTTCGTCCTGCTTCAGGTCAGCCATGGCCAGGCCGGGGTGATGTTGCTGGGCTTCCTGCAGGGCCTCCTCGGCCGTCTCGGCAACGTATACCTCATCGCCGTGGTACCAGGCCGGAATGCGCTGCCCCCACCAGAGCTGCCGGCTGACGCACCAGTCGCGGACGTTCTCGGGGTTGAGCCAGGAGCGATACATATTGACCATATTCTCCGGATGGAATCTGACCTCCCCGGAGGTGACGGCGTTCAGGGCGGTGGCGGCCGTCTCGTCCATCTTCATAAACCACTGGAGAGTAAGCCGCGGCTCGACCACGGCGTTGGTGCGCTCGCTGCGCCCTACGCTGGTGCGGTACTGCTCGATCTCGACCAGGTCACCGCTCTCCTTCAGCATTTTAACGATCTCCGTGCGGGCCTCGAAGCGATCCAGCCCCACGGCGTATTCCGCCAAATCGTTCAGGGTACCATCCGCGTTGATGGTGTCAAAGATGTCCAGACCGTATTTCTGGCCCAGTTCGTAGTCGTTCGGGTCGTGGGCGGGGGTGATCTTCAGCGCGCCGGTGCCGAATTCGGGATCGACGTAGTCGTCGGCGATAACGGGTACCACGCGTTCCACTAACGGAACGATCACCTTACGGCCGTGGAAATTGGCGTAGCGCTCGTCTTCCGGGTGTACGGCGAGACCGCTATCGGCCATAATGGTTTCCGGGCGGCTGGTGGCTACCGTGATGTAGGTATCGTCGGTACCCTCAATACGGTAGCGCACGTGGTAGAGGTTCCCATTCTCCTCCGTGTGGATAACCTCTTCGTTGCTGAGTACGGTTTGGGCTTCCGGATCCCAGTTGGTCATACGCTGGGCGCGGTAGAGCTTCCCGCTTTTGTACAGCTTGACGAAAACCTGGATGACCGCTTCGTATAACTTGGGTTCCATGGTGAAGCGGGTCCGCGACCAATCGCAGCTGGCGCCGAGCAACTTCAACTGCTGCAGAATGATGCCGCCAAATTCTTCCTTCCAGGCGAAGGCGTGCTTCATGAATTCGTCCCGACCGATATCCGATTTCTTGATGCCCTGCTCCCGCAAGCGGCGGACCACTTTGGCCTCGGTGGCGATACTGGCGTGATCGGTACCGGGTACCCAGCAGGCGTTCTTCCCGTCCAAGCGGGCCTTACGGATCAGGATGTCTTGAATGGTGTTATTGAGCATGTGTCCCATATGCAGCACACCGGTCACGTTGGGCGGTGGGATCACAATGGTATAGGGCTCACGCTCGTCGGGCTCGCTACGGAAGTAGTCGTGCTCCATCCAGTAGGCGTACCACTTCTTTTCTACCTGGTTGCTATCGTACGTGGCTTTGGCGGACATGTCATTCGGCTTTGGCGCACAAAGATAGCGGATGTGGCTTGGGGAGGTGGGGTTTTAGTTCTTTAGTGTTTTAGTCATTTTAATCTTTAGTCTTTTAGACTTTTCGTGGGGCCGAAGCGGTAGCGTAGGGAAAGGGTTAGGGCACCCAGGCTTACGGGCATGTCGCGGGTGAAGCGAAGGATGCGTTCACAGGGCTTGGATCCCTCGCAGGTAAATTCATTGGTGTGTACGATGCTCGCCCCGCCCAAATTCGTGGCATAGCGCAGGCCCAGCGCCAAATGGGGCGTCAAGCGAGTATTGACGGAGACGTTGCCCATCCAGTTAGCCTTGACGGTGTAGTAGTACGATCCCTTGTATTCACCGGGCACGACCATACGAAAGTTTAGATCTTGGGTGTATGGTTCCGTGAGTTCCTCACCCTGGTAACTATAGGTTGCCGTTGTGAGGCTGGCGTCCTGCCAGATCATGCGGAGGTAGGCCGTCCCTAATTCAAAGGACCAGGCACCAAATTCGAGCCCTAGAGCGGCGGTGGCGCGCCCGTGGAGCTGCGCCAATTCGATGTGCCGACGAAATAGTTGGCGCTCGTTGTCCAGATACTTATCCTCGGTATCGTTCGTGACGAATTTCCGGTAGCCTACGCCGAGCCCTACCCGCGCGTAGAGCCGACGGTAGATCAGATATCCATGATTCAGGGAGATGGTGGCTTTGGGGCCGGACCCACTCTGGTCGCTGAAGGGGCCCATGAGCCCCGCCGACAATTCCACATCGGGTCCCCGCAACTGGGCCGAGACACGCCCTACCGCCAGCATGAACACTACGAGCGCCAGTATCCTGATTACCCGTACCGGTAGATTTGCGTATAGGTGGACGGCGCTTTTCACGGACTATTAACGAAGTCGCTTTCGGGGTATTACCCGATTGCCTGATCGAGATCCATAATGATATCCTCTACCTCCTCGATACCGACGCTCAGTCGCACCAGTCCGTCCGTAATGCCGTTGCGAAGCCGTATCTCCCGTGGAATTCCGCGGTGGCTCATGGTAGCGGGGTGTAACACGAGACTATCGACGTCGCCCAAGGTGGGCGTGAGGGTACAGAATTTGAGTCGATTCATGAAGGCCTTGGCTTCCTCGATTCCCCCCTCCAGTTCAAAGCTCAGCATACCGCCGTGCAGGTTCATCTGCTTGTCGATGGCACTACAGTCCGGATGTCCGGGAATACCGGGATAATTAACCGCGACCACCTTTGCATGCTCCAGTAAGTACCGCGCCACCAGTGCGGCGTTACGGGAATGTCGTTCCATGCGCAGCGGGAGGGTCTTGAGTCCGTTGAGTACCAGCCAGGCGTCCCAGGGGTTTCCGGAACCACCGTACAACTGGTAAACCGGTCGAAAGCGCTCTTCCATGATCTCCTTGTCCCGGCAGACGATTGCGCCGGCCACACCGGTTCCGTGACCGTTCAGGTACTTGGTGGTACTGTGGATGACGACGTCCGCTCCCGACAGCAAAGGTTGCTGCACCACGGGCGTGGCGAAGGTATTATCGACCACCAGCAACGCACCGTAGTGGTGGGTGAGGTCGGCGAGGTAGTCGAGGTCCGTACACCGTAGCGTGGGATTGCTGGGCGTTTCCACGTAAACGATACAGAAGCCCTCGTTCTCAGCCAGCTTATCTTCCAACCGCTCACTGTCCCGCAGATCGGCGGTCACGCGGCTGATTCCCCGCGGTTTGAGGGTGTCGATCAGGGAACTCGTGCCGCCGTAGAGATCCTCCTGGGTGAGGATGGTATCGCCGGTTTCACACAAGCCAAGGAGCACGGTCGAGATAGCCGCCATACCACTGGCACAGAAGAGGCCGTAAGTTTCAAAATCGCCGCCGTAGCCCTCGAGTTGGGCGATCTTCTCGGCTGCTGCGTCTACCGTCGGATTACCGAAGCGACCGTAGATATGGCCGGTTTCCACGCCGTCGAAGATATTAATGCCCTGCTCGATCGAATCGAAAATAAAGCTGGAGGCAGCAACCAGGGGAACCTGGTGGGGGGGATTTAGCTGAGTAAGCCGGGGATCCTTGACGGAAAAGCTGGCTAGTTTCATTGTTTTTTGGGTGCGCTTCTCGTACATAGGTACCAAAAGTGATTACGAAAATGGGTTATTAGCAAATGCACTAAGTTAAGGTAAGCTGTCCACAGTTTTTAACCCGTGACTGGTCGATCCCGTCAGCATACCTTTGCGGCATGGAAGAGGAAGACGAACAGGAGGAAATATACGAGGTTCAGGAAATTCTCGTCGATCCCAAACAGAAAGCGGTTCGCATCGATAAATTCGTAACCGATAAGCTACCGCGGGTCAGTCGCAACCGCGTGCAGAATGGCATACGCTCGGGAAGTATTCTGGTTGATGGTAAGCCCGTCAAGCCCAACCACAAGCTTTCCCCCGGGGAATTGATCACCGTGGTTGTACCCCGCCACCCCGATCGTCCGGACGGCATTGTCCCACAAAATATACCCCTCGATATTCGCTACGAGGACGAGGCCATCCTGATCGTCCACAAGCCGCCGGGTATGGTTGTCCACCCCGGTGTAGGCAATCCCGACGGCACGTTGGTCAATGCACTCGCCTACTATCTCGCGGATACCGATATCCCCGTTTTGCCGGGTAACGATAACGACCGCGTCGGCCTGGTCCACCGCATTGATAAGGATACCTCTGGACTGCTCGTGATCGCTAAAACGGAAAGCGCCATGTCCTTCCTGGCCCGGCAGTTCTTCGACCACAGTATCGACCGCACCTACCAGGCCATCGTATGGGGCGCGCCGGACCCACCCGCCGGCACCATCGAGCGCAACATCGGTCGCCATCCGCGTTTCCGGCAGAAATACACGGTCTTCGACGAGGAAGAGGAGGGCAAAGTGGCCATCACCCATTACCGCACGCTATCCGATCTATACTACGTGAGCCTGTGTGAACTGAAGCTCGAAACCGGCCGGACCCACCAGATCCGCGTACATATGGGCAGTCTCGGAAATCCGGTCTTCTCCGACGAGAAGTACGGGGGGGACCGCATCGTGAAGGGCACGGTGTACAGCAAGTTCAAAACCTTCGTCGAACGTTGCTTCGCGCTCTGCCCCCGTCAGGCGCTCCACGCTAAGAGTATCGGATTCATCCATCCGGTGAGCCGCGAGTACGTCCACTTCGAAAGCGAGCTACCCGAGGATATGCAAAGCTGCCTCGAGCGCTGGAGCCACTACGTCGACCACCGACGGGCCAGTAACCAACTGGAGCCTTGACCGCCGTCGAGTCCACGCAACGGTGGGTACAGGACTTCGTAGTCCGCCTTGGACTCTGCCCCTTTGCCGCCCGACCGCTACGAGCCGGCAAGGTGCGCTACCTGGAAACGGAGGTCCAGTCGGCGGAGGAGAGCTTTTACTGGACGGCCGGATGCCTGCAGGACTTCGTAGGCGAGCCCCGGGAAAGGGTAGAAACTACCCTGCTAATTTTTCCGAACGGATTTGCCGAATTCCCGGCCTTCCTGGATTTCGTGGAAGAGATCGAGGACGTGCTGGCGAGTTCCGGAGCGGAATCCTTTGTCCAGTTGGCGCACTTCCATCCGGCGTACTGTTTTGCCGATTTGCAGCCGGCAGACCCCGCTAACGCAACAAACCGCTCCCCCCACCCCATCCTGCAGTTGTTGCGGGTCGAAGGGGTGGCGGAAGCGGTTGCCGATTATCCGGAAGTTGAATCTATTCCGGAGCGTAATATTTCACTCCTGCGGCGTATGGCCTCGGAGAAATAGCTGCTTACAGTTTTACAAAGTTGCGGCTTACGACGCCCTGCTCGGTGGTCAGCACCAATTGGTACACCCCCTTGGGTAGACGGGACACGTCCATATCTTCGGTCAGGGTACGGCTGCCTTTATCAAAAGCGCGAACCTGCATGCGGCGACCGGAGAAGTCGAAAATGGAAGCTTCCACGCGTCCGTTGCCTTCCGTGGTCATGCTGAAAGTCAGCTGGTTGGCGACGGGGTTAGGGAAAACCTTCACGCTGGCCGAGAGATCCAGCGACGGGCGCACGGGGGTCACGGCGTTTTCCATACAGCCGAGTACGTAGGCTCCGAAGTTGGTAGGCAGGGTATCCAGTTGGCTCATAAAGATCTTGTCGAGGTAAAGACCCGATTCGCGGCGGGCCACGTAGATCGTATGCGAGCCGGCTTCCAGATCAAAGCTGGTCGAATCACCCTCGGCCGTCACGCGCTTCCATTCGAAGCCGTCGGTGAGCAGCGTGCTGTCATCATCATCGAGTTCGGTACCGTAGTTGAACCACTCGCCGTCGTCGACCTTCACCCAGAAGGAGTTGCTGTCGTCGCCGCGGGCGTTCAGCCGGAAGTTCAGGTAATACGTACCGGCGCTGATCTCCTTGGTGGTGTAGGTGATCTGCCCGGGAAGGCCCGTACCGGTCGGCATGGTGGTATTAGCGGCCAGGCGGCTCACGACGTAGCCACCGTTGGAGACGTTGGCGTCCTTCTGGTAGCTCCATTCGCTGCCGAGATCACCACACTCGCCTTCGATCCATACCTGATCGGTACAGTCTTCGGGGTTCCGCTCACAGTCGGTTTGATCGCCGCAGTTGAAGGCGGGCTGATCGATACCGGAAGGGGTAAGGTTGAGGGTAGTCACCAGGATCTTGTCCAGTTTGGTGTTCCGCTCGCGGTAGGCGAAATCAATCGTCATCTCGCCGGCCTCTACCGTGTACGGACTATTGGTGATCTGGCGCCAGGCCCAACCATCTTCGTCACCGACACGACGGCTCCAGCGAACCCAGTCGCCTCCGTTGACGCGTACCCAGAAAGAGTCGTTATCGGGAGCTTGTCCTTCTACGAGGCCCCAGATAAAGAATTCGTCCATCTCCTGAACGTTAAGCACGAAGCGAACCTGGTTGGCCGGAACGTCTTCGGGGAAGGTATCCACGCTTCTGAAGCCGGGGTCGACGACCACGTAGCTTCCGTTGGAAACGGTATCGCTCTCAACGATCATCCAGTTTTCACCAACCATGGCGCATTCCGCTTCCATATACGCGGCAAAGGGAACGGCGGTAACGCCTTCATTCCCGGCCAGCAGGAAGAGGGGGGAGCAAAATAGCGCTATAAATAGGGTAACCGGGAAAACCCGATTGTTATACGAGTTGAAGTTCATCATGTCAGGCAAGATTTAGGGTTAAGCTGATCAGCTTGAAAATGTGGAGGAGTGATTAAGTGTTAAGCGGTTTTGAAACGAGTGAGGTTAGCGAAACGGCAGCCGGTGGAGAAGCAGTTCAGCAAGCGAACGATCGGGTTGGGGTCGCTGAACAAAGCCCAGGCAGTGATGCCATTCGGTTATCGTTGGAGGTAGTTTCTCGTGGGCGAGGCAAATTAAACACGCACCGTATTCGACCCCCCGATATTCGGGGCTATTCAATTGACCAATAGGTCGCAAGGTGTCGATATAAAGATGAGGTATGTTGTTGTTACAAATAGTGTCGGGGACAAAAATAGGACAAATAACCTGACGATACCCAATTATTTGGCAAGCAAACCGTCGCGGCGCGGTCTGAACCTAATGTTTTGTCGGGCGTACCCTATACGCAGCGCGGTGGCCACCAACGAAGTGAGGCAGCCGCCAATCATGACAATTGCCCCAATGACGCTTACCCAACGAATAGCCGCCCTCGACCAACTCGGCCGGGACCTGAAAGCAGGTGAAGACGAGTTTCTCACCGCTTTAATGAAACGTACGGAGTTTAATAACGGGTGGTTCCTCCTGGAAGCGCAACAGCAGGCACTCGAAGCGATCGTCGACGAATTCCTGGATGGGGACAAGCTGCGGGATTGGGCTTCCGGTTACCCGGACCTCGCTAATCCTGCGCCCCGGCGCCCAAATAAAACCGTTGGCCTGGTACTGGCCGGAAACATTCCGTTGGTGGGCATGCACGATATCATTTCCGTATTCGTGGCCGGCCTCCGCGCGCAGATCAAGCTGAGCAGTAAGGATCCCTACGTGCTGCCCTATTTACTGCGGAAGCTGGGGGAGGTCGACCCCGCTACCCTACCCTACTTTGAGATCGTGGAGAAGCTGGCCGGGTTCGACGCCATCGTTGCTACCGGCAGCAACAACAGCTCCCGCTACTTCGAAGCCTACTTCGGGAAATACCCACACATTATCCGCCGCAACCGGAATGCCGTGGCCGTTCTCACCGGCCAGGAAAGCACCGAGGATTTGCGCCGGCTCGGCACTGATATTTTTACCTACTACGGCCTGGGATGTCGCAACGTATCGAAACTTTACCTGCCGGAAGACTACGATTTTGCCCCGCTCATGGACGTACTCCACGAGTGGAAGGCGCTGCAGAACCATACCAAATGGAAAAATAACTTCGATTACAACTTCGCGCTGCTCACGCTAAACAAGGAGAAGTTTCGGTACACCGGAGCAGTCATCGTGCGCCCGGACGAAGCCATCGCCAGTCACATAGCGGGCATCTTCTTTTCCACGTATACGGATTTGGGCGCCGTAGCGCAGGAATTGAGCCGTCGGCGGGAGGAAATTCAACTCGTGGTAGCTCGCCCCGGACTGTTG
>JBASAV010000151.1:0-6847 GCA_049650785.1 Lewinella sp.
TCCTTGGGGTGGGTGACGATGCCGCCATTATCGACGGCGGCGAGGAGCAGATCGTAATCAGTACCGATATGCTGGTGGAGAGCATCCACTTCGATTTCACTTACACCCCCCTGAAGCACCTGGGCTACAAGTCGGTGATCGTCAATCTATCGGATATCTGCGCCATGAATGCCCGGCCCCAGCAGATTACAATCAGCATTGCCCTTAGCAACCGCTTTTCGGTGGAGGCGCTCGACGAGTTTTACGCCGGCGTTAAGGCGGCCTGCGATCAGTACGGGGTAGATCTCGTGGGAGGAGACACCACTAGTTCCAATCGGGGCCTGATTATCAGCGTCACGGCTATCGGAAGGGCACCGGCTTCCCGCATCACACGCCGCAGTGGAGCTAAGGTGGGCGACCTCATTTGCATCACCGGTAGTCTGGGTGGCGCTTACCTGGGACTTCAACTACTGGAACGCGAGAAGCAGGTCTTCCTGGATAATCCCGATATGCAGCCCGACTTAGGAGAGTACGCGCCCACCCTGCTCCAGCGTCAGCTGCGCCCCGAGGCACGCACCGACATGGTCGACACCTTCGCGAAGGAAGGGATCGTACCTACCGCTATGATCGACATCAGCGACGGGCTGGCCAGTGAATTGTTTCACATTTGTAAGGCTTCCGGAGTAGGGGCCATTGTCGAAGAAAGCGGGGTGCCGATATCCAATGATGCCCAGATGCAGGCCCTGGAGTTCAATCTAGACCCTATTACTACGGCGCTGTCCGGCGGGGAAGACTACGAGTTACTCTTCACCATCGACCCTAAGGATACCGAGAAGATCCGCTTCCTCCCCGATATATACATTGCCGGCGAGATCGTAGCGAAGGAGGACGGCGTCAAGCTCCACACGAAGGGCGGCAACATCCACGACATCAAAGCACAGGGCTGGAATCACTTCGATGAGCGAAAGCGTTTTGCGGCGGGACGATCAGGTAACGGACCTAGGTTAACGTACGGGACCGATCAGTTCAACCTCGAATTCATCGCCCACGGTGAATGCCAGCCAGGGACCCTCGATACCGAAGGCTTCCCGGTCAACCGTCATGCGACCTTCAAAACGCCCCCCCTGGGGTGTTTTGGTAAAGGTGAAAGGAAGGGGTTTGGCCTCACTTACCCCGTGCAGGGTAAGGGTGCCATTGGCTACATAGCCCGTCTCGGTGCGCTCGAATTCGGTGGCTTCGTAAGTAATGGCCGGATAGTTCTCCACATCGAACCAGTTATCGCCGCGGGCGTGCTGATCCTTGAGGTCGTTGCCGGTCGCGATGGTAGCGGCCTCCACGCTGACGCTCATGTGCGCATTGGGTAGATCGGCGGGGTCGAAGGTGATGTCGCCGGTGAGCCCGCCGAAGGTTCCCTCGGCACCGCTCCCGTTGAAGCGGATGGCGTATTCGGGGTCGATCTCATAGTTGGCCGTGTGGTACCTAGAAGTGGCCATCGTGAGCATTACGAGTACAAAGGCCGAGATCAAACGAGTTGCCATGCGTAGGGATTGAACGGATGCAAAAAGGCAGTAACCATGAAAATAGGAAATGCACGGTTGGGTTTCGCCACTTACCAAGTAACGAGGGAACTACAAAATTCCACGCTCCTAATAACCCATTCCCCTGCGCTCCGACGCAAAAAGGGGCATATCGAGTACCGGAAAGCAGCTTTCTTCAGCCGATGAAGGCAATTATTCGCACGAAGAACCGTGACTGGATTACCGCACTACCAACTCCTCCCGATCCGGTCCGGTACTCACCATAGTGACCGGTACGTCCAGCTTATCTTCCAAAAATTTCACGAAGTCCAGGCAGGCCTGGGGTAGGGAAGACTCCTGCTTCACCCCCGTCAGGTCACTGTTCCAACCCTTGACATCGGTGTAGATGGCTTCGTAGTTTTCCTGGACGAGGTCGTAGGGAAGCTCTAGGCTCTCCTCTCCATTTATACGGTAGGCGTCTGCGGCCTTGATGGTTTCAAAACGGTTGAGCACATCCACTTTGGTGACCACTAATTGGGTAACACCGCTGAGCATGATGGTGTACCGTAGTTGGACCAGGTCGATCCAGCCGCAACGCCGGGGCCGGCCGGTGGTTGCTCCGAACTCGGCGCCTTCCTTGCGCAGGAACTCGCCGGTTTCGTCGTTTAATTCGGTCGGGAAGGGGCCACTGCCGACGCGGGTGCAGTAGGCCTTGGTGATGCCGATGACTTCACCGATCCGCTGCGGAGCAATACCCAGGCCGGTGCATACGCCGGCGGTAATGGTATTGGAGGAGGTAACGTAGGGATAAGTGCCGAAGTCGATATCGAGCATGCTACCCTGGGCACCCTCGGCCAGAATTTTCTTGCCGTCACGGATCGCCTTATTAATGTAGAATTCGCCATCTACGGCGGTAAGTTGGCGCAGCCGGCCTACGGCCTGGAACCAAGCCTCTTCTTCCTTCGCCAGATCAAATACGATGTAGGGGTACAATCCGACCAGCTGTAGATGCTTTTCCTTCAGGCGTTCGTACCGCTCCCGGAAATCGGGTGCTTCCAAATCGCCGACTCGCATACCGTTGCGCCCCGTTTTATCCATGTAGGTAGGACCGATGCCTTTGAGGGTGGACCCGATCTTCCGTTCCCCCTTGGCGTTTTCCCGGGCGGCGTCCAGGAGCCGGTGGGTGGGCAGAATGAGATGCGCCTTGCGAGCCACGAACAGCCGGTTGGCATATGTAATGCCGGCATCGTCTAATTCGTCAAGTTCCTTGGAGAGCGTAATGGGATCGATGACCACGCCGTTACCGATCAGATTGTGCTGGGTAGCGCGGAAGATGCCGGAAGGCACGGTGTGCAGGACGAATTTCTTACCATCGAAAATGAGGGTATGCCCGGCATTGGGACCGCCCTGAAAACGGGCGATGATATCGTAACGGGGTGCCAGAACATCTACGATCTTGCCTTTCCCTTCGTCTCCCCACTGGAGACCCAGAAGTACGTCTACGGCCATTTTAGCTTGGCTTTTAGGGGCAAATAGCGCTCTCTTGCGCACCGCCCATTGCAAAACGTGGGCAAAGGTAGCTGAAAAATCTCAGCTTCTTACCTGTCCGTTGGCTGACTGTTCGTGCGAACATCCCAGATAGAATACGCCATTATAGTAATAAACATACACATGGCCTTAAGTCACGCTACCCAAAACAAGCTTTTTACAACCGGATATATCGCGAAAGGTGTCGTTTACTGCCTCATCGGCATTTTTGCCATCATCGCGGTAATCGGCAGTGCCGGTGAAGGCGGCACCAACGGTCCGAAGGCGGTCATTTCCTGGATCGGTACCAATCCCTTCGGACAGGTTTTGCTTTTCCTGATTGGCGTAGGTCTGTTAGCCTACTGCAGCTGGCGGTGGTACACCGCGGTCAAAGACAAGGAGAACGAAGGATCGGATAAGGAAGGCATCGCCAAACGGATAGGTTATGCCGTGAGTGGAACGGCCTACGGTGTACTGAGCGCCCACGCTTTCAAGTCCGCATTCGGCGGTGGCGGCGGCAGCAGCAACAGCAAGCAAGACATCATTGCCCGTATTCTGGCGGAAAGCTGGGGACCCTGGGTAGTAGGTATTATCGGGGCCATCATGGCCGGCGTCGCATTTTTCCAGCTCTACCGAGCCCTTACCGACAAGCATATGGAGGGCATCGAAGGCCTGGGCCTGGGGCACGATCAACGGGAAACGTTCAAGAGAACCGGTGAGGTAGGTCTGACGGCTCGCTTCGTGGTATACGGCATCATTTCCTATTTCCTTTTCCGCGCTGCGCTGATGGACGATCCCAGCCAGTTCAAGGGAGTGGGCGAGAGCCTTGGGTTTATTCAGGATCAGAGCTACGGTGCCGTGCTGTTGGCGCTCATGGGGCTTGGCTTACTAGCTTACGGCATATTTATGTTCGTCAGAGCGAAATACGAACGCGTATAAAGGTGACTTAAATCCGTTGAAACCGACGGAATCCGTTAGAGGAACGGGCGAGATACAGTCCGGCCTTGAGTCCCGAAACATCAATCGTGTAATCTTCTTCCCCCGTACGGTGCGCATTTAGCTCCGCGGTTACCTCGTGTCCCTGCATATCGAATACCCGTAGCTCATCAAAGCCGCTCAGAAAAAGCGTTTCGGTAACGGGATTGGGATGTACGGTCATGATATGGCGGCGGTTATCTACTGCCGCGACGTCTGATACGGTCGAACTGCCATCGAGCGCTATCGCTACAATTCTATAATAGTTGATAGCCGAGCCTGGGTGACTGTCCAAGAAGTTGTATTTCTGGAACAAATCAAATCCGGTATGCCCGGGCACGCTGCTGAGCGCCTCCCAGTGTATGCCGTCTGCGGAGCGCTCGACAATGAAATAATCCTGATCAACTTGTACTTGCGTTTCCCAATGGAGGCGTACGCCAATTTCTTCTTTATCGGCACCGAAATCGGATAAGAATACGGGTAAAACGGCATCTTCCATTGGTTGCATAGCGACGGTCTGCTGAGATATGCCCGGAGCGCTGATGGTCAGATTCATGGTTTCGCAGAAGTAATCATCGGGATCGACCCGGTTGCAGTTTACTGTACTATTACTGTACTTACCATAACTTTGAATGGAGCCTGAAAGGGCGGAATTTTCGGGGATGCCTACCGTGCCTCCGTTGGTAACACAGCCATCACCAATTCCGATATAATAACCACGGGCGCCGCCGCCATCACTGTAACTCACTTCATAATCAAAGTCGAGATTGTAGTTAAATCCATAGCGGCAGTTGTTGTTGGAGCTGGTGCGCGTGATTCCGGTGTAGCGAATTAGTATGGTGACAGACCAACCCTCGGTAGAGGTCACCGTAGCTACGCTTTCGGCGTAAGTGGTAGAGGTCATTGTTGCCACCAGGAGGATGGCGAGCCAAGTACGTATTATCATCTTGAGTATCTGTTGGTGTCCGTGTATCCGGGACATGAAGTCCCTAAATCAAAAAACAAGTCAAATATCCGTCCTGAAAGCAGGCGGATTGTGGGTATAAAAACTATTTCACACGAGAGGTATGCAGGGTTTTCTGCGGTCGTGCTTACTTATTAAACGAATGTTCGTACACCTAATTACCCCTTTAACAGTTTGACCATGCGCCAATCCTGCATGACGAAATCCTGGCCGATATTCGTGTCGTAGCGCTCCACCTTCTCAAAACCTAGCCGCTCGTAGAATTCAATCGCTGGATTTTGGTAATTGACGTCCAGCTTCAGGGCTAATTGTCCGCTGCGGGTGGCGATCGATTCCACCTTGTCGATCAGCTTTCGGCCCAGGCCCCGGCCCTGCATATTCGGCAGCACGTACAGTTTATGGATCTTGGTTGCTCCGGGCGCCTGGTCCATTTCGTGACTAACGTATCCCACGGCCCGGAAGCGGCGGCTACGCCCGAAGTAGTCAGAGGTAACGTTCTCGTCGACGGCCAAAAGGAGGTGAAAGACGTGGCCGTCCGCCATTTGCTGCCGTAGCGCCTCGGGACGGTACATCATGTGAAGCATGTACGCTATCTGCTCGTCGGAAAGAATATCGCCGAAAGTATCGGGCCATGTTTCGTGGGCGATCCGTTCGATGGTGGCTACATCGTCGGCAGTTGCCGGCAGAATGCGAACATTGTTACCCAGCATCAGGCGGCCGGTTCGTGTAGGTGAGGGCCGTTATTACGTACATTGCCTACTTCCTGAGATACGGGGTAGGTCTTTAGGGTGCCATCGGGGGGTGTCACGATCAAACTCAATACCTCGGGCAGATCGGCATCTTGGTCCAGCCACGCACTCTGCTGTTCTCCGGTGGTAAGTAGCATGGGCATCCGGTCGTGGATCGGTGTCATCTCCTCATTGGGCGGACCGGTGATGATGGAGTAGGTGTAGACGGTATCTCCGCCGTCCTTTGGTTTCCAACTTTCCCAGATACCCGCCATGACAAGCAGTTCGTCACTTGTCGGGAGAATCCTATGGGGCGTCTTGCTCCCCCCTTCCCGTTTCCACTCGTAGAAACTATCGCCGATCACCAGGCAACGACGCTCACGGATGGGTTTTCGGAAGCTGGACTTGTCTTCGATACCCTCCCGCCTTGCGTTGATCATCCTGGCCCCGATCTTGAGGTCCTTGGCCCAGAACGGGACCAACCCCCAACGAAAGGCGGATAACTGCCCGGGCTCCCGATCCGTGATCACCAGTCCATCCTGGGTGGGGGCCATATTGTAATTGGTGGGCAATCCACCGGTGGGAATCACCAGATCCTTAGTGAATTGTTTGCGAAGCTTGGCCTCGTCAATCACTACTGAGTATCGTCCGCACATAAGGGTTTCAATTGATGAAGGGGTGAATTACCAAATTAGTGAATAGCCCCTCGCGGGGAAGGTTCGCTATTCACCAATTCAACTATTCAGCAATTCACCAACTAGTTAGACTGCATCTTCTGCTTGATCTCTATGATCTCGTAGCCTTCGATGATGTCCCCTTCCTTAATGTCGTTGAAGTTCTTGACGTTAAGACCACATTCCATCCCGTTGCGTACTTCTTTGACATCGTCTTTGAAGCGCTTGAGGCTGGCCAGTTCGCCGGTCTGTCCTTCTTTGAGGGGGAAGACAACGATACCGTCGCGGATAACGCGGATGAGCGTATTCCGGGTGATCTTTCCCTCTTCGACGTAACAACCGGCGATGGTACCGACCTTGGAGATTTTGAATGTCTCCCGGACAGCGACCTGGCAGGTAGTTTTCTCTTCGCGGGTCGGCTCCAGCATACCTTCGATGGCGCTGCTGATCTCGTCGATTGCCTCGTAGATAATGGAGTAACTC
>JBASAV010000152.1:0-1613 GCA_049650785.1 Lewinella sp.
GTTCAGCACCATGGGGCAACGGATGCTTTACCTGGACCGGCTCTCCGGTGACGCCGTCCACCACCAGCTTGCTCCGGGTGTCTACTTCGTGCGGTTACGCCAGGGAGGCCAAATGTATACGTCCAAGGTGCTGCTCCACTAAGATTGCCGGAAATACCCCTGGCCGGCTACAGGATGTGTGAATTGATTGTGGGTACATCAATTATCGGACACAGGTGTTCTTCCTAAAAGAGTCACCATGTCATCATCCGCCTATCGTATCCCCGCCGCTACGCGCATCGGTCACGTTCACCTCCGGGTGGCCGACCTGCAACGATCGATGGACTTTTACTGCGGCATCCTGGGTTTTGAAGTCACGACGCGTTACGGGACGCAGGCCGCCTTCATCTCCGCCGGGGGCTACCACCACCACATCGGCCTCAACACCTGGCAGAGTGAGGGGGCACCACCGGCTGCTAAGCGGGGGGTTGGTCTGTACCATACCGCTATCCTCTATCCGGAGCGGCGGGACCTGGCGGCTGCCCTCAAGCGGCTGGTCGCTGCCGAGTATCCCCTTACCGGTGCCGCGGATCACGGGGTCAGTGAAGCGCTCTACCTCGACGATCCGGACGGAAATGGGGTTGAATTGTACTGGGACCGCCCCGAAGCGGAGTGGCCGCGTACGGCCGAAGGGGGTATCGAGATGTACACCCGATCCCTGGACCTGAAAGCCCTGTTGGTATCAGGGGAATAAAAAAGTCCCCCGCACCAATCGGTACGGAGGACTCAACGGAATAACACTAAAATATTTTACCGCTTACTGAGCTTCACGGTCAGCTGGCCATCGGCCGTCGTTACCAGGGCTACGTAAGTGCCGGCCCGGAGGTCAGACATGGGTAGATCGAAGCGATCGGCGGACGGGGCGAACTCCCGCACCATGCGGCCGGAGGCATCGAACAACAACAGGCGCTCCATCCGCACGGGAGCCGTGATCGTAACGAAGTCAGCTGCCGGGTTGGGGAAGGCCGAGAGGATGCCGACTTCCGGTTCGGAGGTAGGTACCGTACTGCTGTTGTAGAAGTAGACATTGTCGATGTATACCGATCCGGTACCGAAGGGACGGGCGGAGAGGATCAACTGGCTGACGTCGGTCATATTCATGCCTTCAAAGTCAGACAGGGCTATGTCCAGCCGTACCCATTCCTCGTTGCTGGTAACCTCGTAGGGGATCTCGAACTCGGTGTCGTTATCGCCGCCGGGACCGTCGCCACCAAAGTCGACGAGCTTGACCAGGAAGGTGTCCAGGTCCGCGGTCCAGTAATCGATGTGGAAGGTGGTCATCGTGCTCAGGTCCAAAGCGCTATCGCCCAACATTTCTATACCGACAAAACCCAGATCGGGGTAAAACTTGACGGCGTTGCCCATGATGGTATCCTCCTGGTAGCCCGATTGGCTGAAGCCGGCCCGCCAGGTATTCACGGGTACGTCCGTATAGACGTCACTGAACAGCGAAATAATGTCGTCACCTTCGTGCACCGGGGCGGGAGCGGCCATCTGCGGGCCCTCCTCTTCTTCCACCACTTGGGTGGCCTGACCGCCGAAGTATACGTCGTCCCAGTAGTAGGTGGCGTCTG
>JBASAV010000153.1:0-10100 GCA_049650785.1 Lewinella sp.
ACGGCGACGGATTCGTGGATGAGGACGACCGCACCACCCTGGGCAATCCCTTCCCGGACCTGATCTACGGATGGACGAACAAACTTAATTACGGTCCCGTCGGCTTCCGGATCTTCCTCCAGGGACAGCAGGGCGGCACCATATACAATTCCATCCGGCAGTTTGCGACCCCGGGGGCTGGCACCAATGGCATCCTGCGCGAGCGCCTGGATTTCTGGACGCCGGACAACCCGAATGCAAAGTACCCCGCCCCGAACTCGGCCGGTACCAACGGCGGCGTGGTCGTCGGCGGTAGTACCGCCAACGCCGGCGAGTCCGACTTCTACCTGGAGGATGCGTCTTACCTGCGATTCCGCGAAATCACCGTCACCTACGATCTGCCTTCCACCTTGCTGAATGGCCGTATCGGCGGTAACATCTTCGTGACCGGACAGAATCTCTTCACCATATCCGACTACACCGGCCTGAACCCGGACGTGAATAGCCGCTCCGCCATCAAGGCGAGTTTCGGCTATGACTTTGGTTCCTACCCCTTCGCCCGTTCCGTCGTCTTCGGTGTTAATCTCAACCTCTAGTCCCTTCGTCACGAAAATTTAACCATCATGCAAAAGCTTATTCTGCTCTGCCTTCTCGTGTTCGCGGTGACTTCCTGCGAAGACTTTCTCGATGAGGTGCCCCGGGATTCCGTATCCCCCGCCAATTTTTACAATAACGACGGTGACGCGCTGGCCGCAGTCAATGGGGCATACGCCGCCCTCCAATCCACCGGTTACTACAGCCGCTATTGGATCAACGCCAGCGTCCACGCTTCCGACGGTGCCTTCAGCCGGGTCGCCAGTGACCGTGGTGCCATCAATAATCTCAACGATGCGGGTATGCTGTCCAGCAACCGCTACAATGAGCAAACCTGGGCGGCTACCTGGCAGGCCGTCAACCGGGCCAATTCCGTGCTCGGCAACGTGCCGGGTATCGAAATGGACGAGGACCTCAAAGCCCGTATCCTGGCCGAAGCGACATTCGTCCGGGCGCTTACCTACTTCAATATGGTACGTCGCTGGGGAGCTTTGCCCATCATACTGGAAGAAACGAATACCTCCAGTCTCCTTGAGCTCCAGGTTTCCCGGGAACCCGTAGCGGCCGTGTACAGCCAGATCTATACCGACCTCATGGAAGCCATTGCCGTGCTACCGTATAAATCGGAATACGACGAATCCGATACCGGACGTGCTTCCAAGGAAGCCGCGCAGGGTCTGCTTGCCAAAGCTTACCTGTACCAACGGGACTTCCAAAACGCCAAAGAGTACGCCCTGGACGTGATAGAGGACTCGCCGAGCGAACTGGCTCTGCTGCCCGAACACAGCGATCTGTGGGAACAGGACGCCGCCGACAATAGCGTGGAAAGCCTCTTCGAGGTACAGTACAATGGTCAGCCACAGGGGCACTCCATCGGTAACAACTACGAGCCCCGCAACAGCGGCTACGGTCCCGGCCAGTGGGGTACCATTCACGCCCGACTGTACTTCTTCAACACCTTTGATGACGACGACAAGCGCAAGGCATCCACCTTCCTGACCGAAATCCCCGACATCACCACCGGCGAAACCGTCAACTGGTGGGAGAATATTACCGTCCTGGCCCCCCACATCGATAAATATCGCTCACCCGATACCCGCATCGATGACGGTATGGGCTACAACCTGAAGGTGCTCCGTTACGCGAATGTCTTGCTCGTGGCCGCTGAGGCGATCAATGAAGTGGACGGACCGGAAGCAGCCGCCCCCTACGTCAACCAAGTGCGCGAACGAGCCGGACTTCCCGCCCTGGACGGGCTGAGTACGGAGGAGATGCGCGATGCTATCTGGAACGAATACCGGATGGAACTCGCCTACGAGGGCGAGGACTACGAAGAATTGGTCCGCCAGGGTAAGCTCATTGAAAACATGATCGCCTCCACCGACTACGAGATACCTCCCCTGGTTGAGTCAAATGGCGACGTCACTCCGCTGACGCCCGAACTGGAAGACGCGATCCGTCGCTGGCAGCCAACCATCGAGATCATGGAGGCCGATCCGTGGAACGTTCTCTTCCCCCTGCCGCAGACGGCCGTGGATAAAAATCCCAACCTACTGCAGAACGACGGGTATTAAATCCACTCCATTCGTTCGAGAAGGACGCGCGTGCCCCGGCATGCGCGTCCTTTTTTTACTTTTTGGTATTGCGCAGGTGAAGGATGGACGGACTATCCAGCCATTTCCGGTACTGCTCGTCTGATACATTTCCCAGGGGTAGGCCGGTGAAGGCCAGTAGGGTTACGTCCGGTAGGCCATCGGCGTCCAGGTCATTTACCTCCATTTGGATCCAGCGGCCCACGTCGGTTCCGGGAATGGCCTGTGCTTCATAGGAAAAGTTACCGTCCTCGGAGGCTACATTTTCCAGGTATACCACCCCCCGCCCGGACGCTCCTTCCGCAGGAAAAAAGGCAATGGCTACCATATCCAGATCTCCGTCCCCGTCGAAGTCAGCGAATTGGGCGTCGTAGGCTCCGGGTAGGGGAAAAAAGTAGGCCTCCGTGAAGTTATTGGCGCCGTCGTTCGTGAAGATGCGCAGCCCGTGGTACGGCTTCGGAACCATGGAATAATCGGCGTTGTCCCCGTTGACGTACAGCAGGTCCTCGTGGCCATCGCCGTTCACGTCGGCTAAGTGAATATTCGCGGAACCGTATAGCGAGGGGAAGCGGAGGACGCGCTTACGCTCGAAGGCTCCGTTTCCGAAATTAAGGTACAGGTCGACGCCTTCATCCCCCTGTGCCATTAGCGCGAGAATGTCCGGGAGTCCGTTGCCGTCGAAGTCTTTGATGACGGTCTTGAGAGCCCCGGGCTGAGCTGATAGAACATGTCGGTCGTAGGAACGGTGCCCAAGGTTTTCGTACCAGACTAGGTTGCCGGTATGGTTGCCGTATTCACTTACGATGAGGTCCGGCCGATCGTCCTGGTTCAGGTCCGCTATTTCCGTGTGCAAGGGACGTTGTAGCCCGGTGACTTCGTTGAAGAAGCCGGCATATTCCCCATCTGACTTGGTTTGAAAAATCTTTGATATGCTGCCCGACGGCGCATCGGTAGGGGTGAACTGTCCCATGGACGTTGCCAGCAGGGTGTCGCCTAAGAAGGTCACGTCCGAAATAGGGTGGGGGACCGCCAGCCGCTGGATCAGACGGAAGTCAGTATCCAATATCTCGATGTTGGAGTAATCCTCCTTCGCGTCCGCGTAGATAATCCGATCCCGTTCGGGAAACGATTTGAGCAGCGTGCCCATCGGTGGGTTATAGCGTTCCTTGATGGGTTCGGCCTGAAAGCGGGTAGTAGGCGGCCAGTCGGCCTCGTCGACGGCGGGCAGGCTGTCGGGAGCGTTGTCGATGTAGTAGCGCTCGATCCGTTCGAAGTCCTCGCGGCTGATGGTCGGTTCGGTCGGAAAAACGCCGGCCGCGGCTACGATCTGACCGGCGGTTCCCTGCTCGATATATTCGCTACGGGATTTATAGTGATAGTGACCGAAGCGCGCGGCCATTTCGGGGAGGACGCCCTTGGCCCAGGTTTGCTTATCCAGTTCTTCCGGCGCGGGGGGCAGGTGACAGCTCCCGCACCGGATAGCCACCAGTTCCACAACGGGCAAAGGAGGTGACTCCCCTACACTTGCTTCGGTGGCATCCGACTCGCATCCGCTGATCCACAGGATAGCTAGGGCCAGACCGAAGAAGAGGGCATAACAGCGGAGATTCATAGGCGAGCGCGGGGGAGATCTAGCACGGGTAAATCGGAGACCGAAGGTAAAGCAGATTGTTACCAGGGACGTGCCACGTGTGCCGGTAGCCTTGTCGGGTTGCACACCATACTAGATCTCGTTCAACTTTAGCCGCGTTCGTATTGTCTTTTCTGCGAATGCGACTCTCCGTTTCTTCGATGACCCTGTACCTCTGCTTCCTGGCGCTTACCCCGTGTCAGGATGTGAAGACGACCGCTTCGGCGGGCGCGGAGGCTATAACGGTACAGGATAAGCACGATTCGCCCGACCACGATGACGACTGCACCGCACTTTGCGTTTGCTCCTGCTGCGGCGTACTGGCGGTTACGCCACCCACCGTTGGTGCACTGGCGGTCATTCAACCTTTGCCGCCCCTCGGTCAGTCGGACCCGGATTGCGTCCCCGGCTGGAAACCGATCGATCTGTCCGGCCGCGATATCCAGCCGCCCCGAGCCTAGTCAACTATCCGCGGGATACCTATGCCCGCCCGGAACCCATTGGTTTGACTAAGCTTTCACTATATGTTTGATGCTATTATTGCCTATTCCGTCCGGAATAAGCTGGTGATCGGAATTGGCGTCCTGGCGCTCATCGTGTGGGGAATCTACTCCCTGCGACAGATCCCCATCGACGCGGTCCCCGATATTACCAACAACCAGGTGCAGGTCATCACGACCTCCCCCACGCTGGCCACCCAGGAGGTGGAGCAGTTTATTACCACACCCGTTGAATTAGCCCTGCAAAACCTGCAGGACTTGGTCGAGATCCGGTCCATTTCCCGCTTCGGGCTATCGGTCGTGACGGTGGTCTTCGAGGAGTCGACCGACATCTACCTCGGGCGCCAGCTCGTCAGCGAGCACCTCCGGGAGGCGGAGGCCAATATCCCCCCGGGTCTCGGAACACCGGAAATGGCTCCTATTTCCACCGGTCTCGGGGAGATCTACCAGTACGTGCTGGAGGTGGAACCGGGTTATGAGCAGCAGTACTCCGATATGGACTTACGGACGATTCAGGACTGGATCGTCCGACGCCAGCTCTCCGGTATCGAAGGGGTGGTGGAAGTGAATACCCTGGGCGGCCAGCTTAAGCAGTACGAGGTGGCCGTCGATCCCGATCAGCTAAAGGCGATGGGGGTAACCATCCCCGAGGTCTTCTCCGCCCTGGAAAACAGTAACGAAAACACGGGCGGCGCCTACATTGAAAAGAATCCGCGCACCTACTACATCCGCACTAATGGGATCGCCGGAAGCCTGGAAGACATCCGGAGCATCGTGGTGGGCGTTCGCGCCGGCCGGCCTATCCTGGTGGAAGATGTGGCCACCGTCGGCTTCGGGGGAGCGCCGCGCTACGGGGCCCTGGTGCGCAACGGCGCGGAAGCGGTCGGCGGCCGGGTGATGATGTTACGCGGGGCTAATTCCGCCGCGGTGACCGAGCGGGTACGCGAGCGGGTGGAGCAGGTGCAGAAGTCCCTGCCGGAGGGCGTGACCATCGAGCCCTACCTGGTCCGGGACAAGTTGGTGTCTACCGCCGTCCGGACCGTCGCTACTAACCTGATCGAGGGCGGACTGATCGTCGTATTCATCCTCGTTCTGCTGCTGGGCAACTGGCGGGCCGGCCTCGTCGTGGCGTCAGTGATTCCGCTGGCCATGCTCTTCGCGATCTCGATGATGAACGTGCTGGGCATCTCCGCTAACCTGATGAGCCTGGGGGCCATCGACTTCGGCCTCATCGTAGACGGTGCCGTCATCATCGTGGAGGCCATCGTCCACCGGCTCGGGGTGGGCCGCGCCGGGGAAAACCTCACCCAGCAGGAAATGGACACGGAGGTCACTACTGCCTCCATCAAGATCCGGAGTTCCGCGGCCTTTGGGGAGATCATCATCCTGCTGGTGTACCTGCCCATTCTGGCACTGGTCGGCATCGAGGGGAAGATGTTCCGGCCCATGGCGCAGACCGTCATGCTGGCCATCGCCGGGGCGCTGATCCTTTCGCTCACTTACGTACCGGCCATGTCGGCGCTGTTTCTGAGTAAGCACATCACCGTCAAGCGCACCATTGCCGACCGCATCGTCGGTTTTTTTCAGCGGCTTTACACACCTCTCCTGCGCACGGCCCTACGTTTCAAGGTGCTGACGGTGGCGGCCATCCTCGCGTTCTTCCTCATCAGCCTCTGGCAGTTCACCCGCCTGGGTGGGGAGTTCATTCCCACCCTGGAGGAGGGCGACCTGGCCATGCAGCAAATACTACCTCCCGGCACCTCACTCGCTCAGAGTGTAGCCATGACCGAGCGGGTGCAACAGCGGATTATGGAGGAAATTCCGGAGGTGACGGACGTGGTCACGGCCATCGGTTCCGCCGAGATCCCCACCGATCCAATGCCGGTGGAGACGGGCGACTACACCTTCGTCATGACCCCCCGCGACGAGTGGGTCACCGCTTATGATCGCCAGGGCATGTTTGACGCCATCGAAGAGGTACTGGCGGTCTTCCCCGGCATGGGATTGGAATTTTCCCAGCCGATCCAACTTCGATTTAACGAGCTGATGACCGGCACCAAGGCCGATATCGCCATCAAGCTCTACGGTCCGGATATCGATCTGGCCTACCGGAAGGCCCGGGAGGCGGAGGGGATCATCGCGGGTATACCCGGTACGGGTACCGTAACCGTCGAGCAGACCACCGGTATGCCGCAGATCGTGGTCGACTTCAACTACCCCAAACTCGCTCAGTACGGCTTGCAGGTACGCGACGTCAACCGGGTCATTGCCGCCGCCTTTGCCGGGACCAGCGCGGGCACGGTATACGAAGACGAGCGGCGTTTCGACCTCACCGTGCGGTTACAGGAGGCGAATCGTAGCGGCATTGATGATGTATCCAACCTGTACATCCCCTTGCCGGAGGGGGGGCAGGTTCCCCTGCGCGAAATTGCCACCGTTCAACTAGTAGATGCCCCGATGCAGATCAGCCGGGAAAACACCAACCGGCGCACCGTCATTGGCGTGAACGTCGGCAATACCGACGTCGAGACGCTCGTGGAGGACATCCGCGAGGCCCTGGATGAGCAGCTCGAGCTCCCCGCCGGCTACTATTTGACCTACGGCGGGCAGTTCGAGAACCTACAGGCGGCCAGTGCCCGCTTAGCTGTAGCCGTACCGGTGGCGCTGGCCCTGATCTTCATCCTGCTGTACTTCACCTTCGGCAGCTTCTCGCAGGCTACCCTCATTTTCGTAGCCATTCCGCTGGCGGCCATCGGCGGGGTGTGGGCGCTGGTGCTGCGGGGTATGCCCTTTAGTATCTCGGCGGGCATCGGCTTCATCGCGCTCTTCGGGGTGGCGGTGCTCAACGGTATCGTACTGGTCGGCTATCTCAATCAGCTGAAGGCCGAGGGCTGGGATGATATCCGCAGCCGCATCGTCGAGGGGACGCGTGTCCGTTTGCGACCCGTAATCATGACCGCGGCCGTCGCCTCCCTGGGCTTCCTCCCGATGGCGCTTTCCAATTCGGGTGGAGCGGAGGTACAGCGTCCACTGGCTACCGTCGTTATTGGTGGCCTCATCACGGCGACTTTTCTTACGCTGGTCATCCTGCCCATCGGCTACTACTGGCTGGAGCGCTGGCACGAGCGGCGGATGGGCGGCAAACAACTCGTGGTGTTGCTACCGCTCTTGCTCGGTAGTTTGGGCGCCGGAGCGCAGGAGCAACGCCTTTCCGTAGACGAGGTCATCCAACTCGGAACCGAAACCAATCCCGGGCTCCGCGCCGCCGACCGCCTCACCGATCGCAACCGGTCACTGACCGATCTGCCCTACGCCCCGGGCACCACCGACCTGAGCTACAACGGAGACGGGCTGTTCCGGGAGAACAACCAGCAAGTCAACCAACTCAGCGTAATCCAGCGCTTCGACCACCCCGCCGCGATCCGAGCCGCCAACGGCGTACAGGAGTCCGTGGTGGCCGGCAACCTGGCTGCCCGGGAGCTTACCCTCGCCGAGTTCCGGCTGTCCTTGCGGAGTATCTACGGCCGCCTGCAGTACCACGAAGCCCTCCACCGGCACTTCCTCGACCTGCTGGCTACCTACGACGAATACAACCGCATCGCCGCTTCGCGCGCCAACGCCGGCGCGGCCAACCGGTTGGAGCCGTTACGCATTGAAGCCGAAGTGGACCGTATCCGCCAGCAGGATGAGGCCAACCAGATCACCCTGAAAGGCCTGCAGCAGCAATTGGCGTTACTGACCGGCGCTGCGGCGGTACTGCCCGCCGATACGCTGAACCTGCTGAATATAGCGGGACCTGCAACCCCGGTAGCGGAGCAAAATCCCAATGTGGCGTTGGCCCGGGAGCGGGTGGTGCAGTCACAGGCCGCCATCGGTGTAGCCGCCGCCGAGACGCTACCCACTTTCCGACTCGGGTACTCCGCCCAGCAATTCACCCAGGGCGGCTACCTGAGTGGTCTGGAAGCGGGCGTCACCCTCCAGCTGTTTACGGAACCGAACCGACGCCGGGTGGAAGCCCGCCGGATTGACGTGGAAGTGGCGGAAGCGCAGTTGGAAAACACCCGGCTGACCTACACCCGGGAGTTAGCCGATCTCCGCAGCGAGTTGGCCCGCACCGCCGACAACGCCGCTTTTTACCGGGAGCGACAGACGGGCGTGATCGCGGAAGTCCTGCGCGTCACCCGCCTCAACTACCGCGCCGGAGGACTGAGCTACCTCGAAGTACTGGATGCCCTGCGCACCCTGGCGGACAATCGCCAGTCGCTGCTCACCGAAACCCTAAATCACAATCTGGCCGTTTACCGGCTCCAATTTTTGCGCAATGAATAGTCTAGTACCAAAGACGGTCTGCTTCCCGGACCAAGTTGCTCGTTACCTGTTAGCGGTTCTATTGATGGGATCGCTTTACACCTGCGCGCCGTCGCCCGAACCTGCCGCCGAAACCGAGCACGCGGAGGAGGAAGCCGGCCACGAAGAACACCACGACGAAGGCATCCACCTCAGTGGCGACCAGATCGCGGCCATGGATATTCGCTTCGGAACCCCTGAGGAGGTCAAGCTCAACAACTACCTGACGGCTACGGGTACGCTGGGCTTACCGCCGAACGCCTACGCTTCGGTGAGCGCCCGGGCTAGCGGCTTCGTGCGCGACGTGGCCAACTACGTGGAGGGCGACTTTGTGGAAAGGGGGGCCGTACTCGGCTACCTCGAGAACCCTGACTTCATTGACCTGCAACAGCGCTATCTGGAGGTGCAGGCGGAATTGGATTACCTGGGGCAGGACCTGGACCGCCAGCAGCAGCTGTACGCGGATAGCGCGGGTGTTCTGCGTACCGTTCAGCAGCTGGAATCGCAGGTGGCCGCCCGGCGGGCTACGCTGGCCGGTCTGCGAGAGCGCCTCCAGTACCTGGGTATCCGGCCGGATCGGGTGAGCCCGGAAAGTATCGGTCAGCGTATCACGGTCTTCGCGCCCCGCTCGGGATACATCACCACGATCTCGCTACACGACGGCATGTATGTCGAGCCCAGTACCCAGCTGATGGAACTCATTGACGAGGAGCACCTGCACCTGGAGCTGGACGTCTTCGAGCGCGATATTGGCCAGGTGGAGAAGGGGCAGCGGGTCACTTACCGAATCCCCTCACTAAGCAATGCCCCCTACGAGGCGGAGATCCACGTGATCGGCAAGGAATTCAATGCGGAGAATAAAACCGTACGGGTACACGCCCATCTGGTGGGGGACCAGCCGCCCTTCATTCGCGATCGCTTCGCCGAGGTACGCATCTGGCTGGACGACGCGACCGTTTCCGCCCTGCCGGAAAGCGCGGTAGTGCGGGAGGGGGAGCTACACTACGTGTATGCCGTGGATAGCAGCAGGGTCGGGGAGGTGGCCTTCACCGCCCTGCAGGTCAATCCCGGCGTAACCGAAGATGGGTACACCGCCATCCGCTTCGTGGACCCCCTACCCGCCGGTGCCCGCCTGGTGACCGAGGGCGCTTACTTCGTCCAGGCGCAGGCGATGGCCTCGGAACTGGGGCACGAGCACTAGGTAGACATCGGATGTGGCAGGTCTGTCACTTTGACAGACATCGGATGTGTCAGGTGGTCTTTGGCGAGTTTTCCGTTCGCTGGACCATCAAAGCCCGAAAGTGATTTACGTGGTTTGAGTATTGGAAGTGTATTCCGGGCCGGCGCACGGACCGTAGACATCGGATGTGTCAGGTCTGTCGCAATGACAGACATCCGATGTGTCAGGTGCTAAGTCGGAGCTTTACATTGGATCCTAACAAATGAAATTATCATGGA
>JBASAV010000154.1:0-15085 GCA_049650785.1 Lewinella sp.
TACCGTCCTGGCCTTTCTGATTGCCATCGCCGGTTCTCCCCTTGCCGCCCTGGGACCGGCCGAGCCGGATCGGGACATGAGGGAAATTCCGTCTTTCGAGCAAGTGGCCTTTACGGTGACCGGGCGGATCGTGGACGGCGAAGGGCAGCCCCTGATCGGTGCTACCGTGAAGGAAGCCGAAACCACGGGCGGAACCATCACCGATTACGACGGTAATTTCACCCTGGACGTGTCGGGTCCGCAGGCCACCCTGCTGGTTTCGTACATCGGCTATTCGCCCCAGGAAGTGGCGGTGAACGGTCGCAACCAGGTAGAGATCGTGCTGGACGAAGATTACGCCCAGCTGGAGGAGATCGTCGTGGTGGGGTACGGGTCCGTGCGCAAAAGCGACGTAGTCGGTTCGGTAGCCAGTGTCGAAGTGGACGAAGCGACGTCCATTCCCACTACGAACGTCGGCGAAATGCTCCGCGGCCGGGCGGCGGGCGTGCAGGTGAATCTGGCAGATGCCCGTCCCGGCGGTAATTCCAATATCGTTATCCGGGGGAAGGTTTCCCTGGTCGGCAACGATCCGCTCATCATTGTCGACGGTGTGCCGTACGATGACATTAACGCGGTGGCACCCGAAGACATCGTTTCCATCGAAGTGCTGAAGGACGCATCGAGTCAGGCCATATACGGTGCCCGGGCGGCCAACGGGGTTATACTGATCACGACCCGGCGGGGGAAGGCGGGGAAGATGCAGGTCGACTATCACGGTTATACCACCACGCAGAAGCTGACGAAGAACTTCGAACTGTTCACCGGGGAAGAGTTTGCGCAGGTACGTCGGGAAGCTCAACGAACGGAGAACAACGACGAATACTTCGATGACAACGTCATTTTCGAGCCCCAGGAATTGCAATCCCTGGAGGAGGGCAGCTTCGTCAACTGGGAGGATCTGCTGATCAACAACGCCGTCATCCAGAGTCACTCGCTCACGCTGGCGGGGGGTAGTGAGTCCACGAAATACTATTCCAGCTTCAATTACTTCGATCAGGACGGCATCATTCCTTCCTCCGGATTTCGCCGGGGCGCAATACGATTGAACGTCGACCAGCGCATCAGCGAGAAGATCAATTTACAAGCCAACGTCAACTTCCAGAAAAGCGACCAGGATATCGAGTCGGGATCTATCAACTATATATCAATCTCCCCACTGGCCCGACCCTTTGACGAGAACGGCAACATTGTAAAGTTTCCGCTCGGTGAAGGATCTACTACGGTAAGTCCGCTCTGGAATATCCGCGAGTCCGACAACCAGATCGAAACGACCCTTATCGACCTCAATTTTGTCGGTAACTACGAGTTGTTTCCCGGCCTGAGCTATAAGCTCAATACCTTCTTCCGGAACCGTGCCGCCGACCAGGGGACCTACCAGTCTACCCAGCATTCCGAGGGCGATGCGGACATACAGGGGATAGCCACCCTGGGCAACGAATTCTACCGCGAGTTCCTCATCGAAAACATCGTCAACTACAGCCCGGCGATAAACGACAATAACGTCCTTGATTTCACCTTCGTACAGGCCACGAACCAGCGGAACAACGAGGAGACGACGGTGACCAAATCAGGCTTTCCGAACGATGCCCTCGGCTTCAATGGTAACGCCAGCGAGATACGCGGGAACACCCGTGACGTGAGCCGGCGGCGACTGGTTTCCTTTCTCGGTCGCGCCCGGTATAATCTCTACAACCGATACCTGCTCACCCTTACGATGCGGGCGGACGGCTCCAGTGTATTCGCGGAGAACAATAAATGGGGATACTTCCCGGCTGCGGCCATCGCCTGGAAAGTACACGAAGAATCATTTCTGCGCAGCTCGCAGGCACTGACCCAGCTGAAGTTTCGGGTGAGCTACGGGGCCACCGGCAACGAGGGTATCGATCCGTCCGAGTCACTCGGCCTGGCGGATTATCTGCCCTATACCTTCGGCGGACTTACGGCCGGCGGCTTCGCCCCGCTGAGTCGCCTGCCCAATCCCAATCTGAAGTGGGAGACCACCACCACCCTGAATGCGGGCGTCGATTTCGGCCTGTGGAATAACCGATGGACCGGCACGGTGGAGTATTACATCTCGAGCACCACGGACTTCCTACTGGATCGCGTGCTGGCCGGAACGACCGGATTTGAAGTGACCCGCTTCAACATTGGCGAAGTGGAAAACCGGGGGGTGGAGGTGACGACCAGCTTCGATCTGATTCGTAACGAGCAATTGCGCTGGAATATCGGTGCGGTATGGTCCAGCAACCGGAACCAAATTATCAGCCTCGACGGAAGCGTAGATGAGGACGGTGAACCGATCGACTTCATTTCCCAGGGGCTCTTCATCGGGGAGCCCATCGATAATATTCGCCAGCGGGTGTTTGACGGCATTTTCCAGGACGAGGAAGAGATTGCGGCTTCGGCCCAACCGGATGCCATCGTCGGGGACATCCGCGTCCGGGATCTGAATGGCGACGGGATGCTCACCCGCGATGACCTCATGACCTTCCGAGAAACCCCCGATTGGTATGGATCGCTGAACACATCGGTTACGTGGAAAAACTTCGACCTTTTCGCTGACGTGTACTTCGTGAGTGGTGCGCTCAAGCTAAACCCCTACCTCGCTGATTTTGCCCTGGGGGGCACGCTGCAGGGCGCCCGCAACGGTTTGCGCCGGGATTACTACACCCCCGAAAACCCCAGCAACACGGCACCACGGCCACGCCCGGGTACGCCGAGCGACCTCTATGCCCTCGCGGTACAGGATGCCAGCTACCTGCGGCTCCGTACCCTCACGCTGGGGTACACCTTACCGGCGAACCTGATTGGGAAGGTAGGCCTCCGGATGACTAAAATCTACTTTACCGGTACCAACCTGATCACCGATACGGAGTACCTATCCTATAGCCCCGAAAATAACCCCGGGGCCTTTCCGGACGCCAAGGGATACACCGTTGGCCTGCGAATCGGACTGTAAACCGGACAACCGCCCATCCTCCCCGTCTTAATAATACCAATATGAATCATCTGCGTCCCATCGTTCCGGCTCTACTGTTCGTACTACTGACCTTTTCCTGTGAGGATTATCTGCAGGATGAATTGCTATCCGAAACGTCCGCTGATTACCTCTACACCACGCCGGGCGGATTGGAGGACGCGGTGGTCGGACTGTACAACCTGAATCGATCCTATATCGAGCGGGGCGCCGGCAACAACGACCATCGGGCGCTCATCATCCAGGCCAAATCGGACCTGACGGTCGGTCGGGCCGGTGAAGTAGCCCTGTACGCCCGCCTGGGCTGGGGTCGGGACCTGAGTACCGGTGGACTGAATGGTTACAGCCACTACTGGCGCAATTACTACCGGGTGATCGATCGGTCTAATGCGGTAATAGCCGCGGCGGAAGAAGTCGAGTTTCCCATAGGGGAGGAGGCCCGAAAAACCCAGGTGATCGCGGAAGCGAGGGCCATGCGGGCGAATGCCTATTTCATCCTGTACCGGCTGTTTAATAACATATTTATTACGACGGAACCCACGCGGCCCGAGAACGTATTCGATCTACCCCAGGATAAAAGCTCCCCCGAGGAGATATTCGCCCTGATCAACTCCGACCTGGATTATGCCATCGATAATCTGGCGTGGACAACGCCGGATTTCGGCCGCTGGACGCAGGCTTCCGTCCGCCACGTACGGGCGAAGACGGCCATGTGGCAGAGCGACTGGGCCGAGGCCATCGAACAGGCGGAAGCAGTAATTGGAAATGAAAATTATTCGCTGGTCCCCGATACCCGGGATGTCTTTGCCGGTGACCTGAATCACAGCGAAACGCTTTTTGCCATCCAGATAGAGGACGGGGTAATCGGCGGCGGTACGCGCAACCAGATCCACTTCAACCTGGTCGCCAATTACTTCGAAATACCGGGTATCAGGCGCAGCAGTGAGAACGGCGGGCGGGGTGCTTCCCTTCTGATCCCCAATAATTACCTGGTCGATCTGCTGGCCGAGGATCCGGGCGATACCCGCGACGATAACACCTACATGATCTCCGCCTACATCTACAACGATCCGAACACCCTGCCGGACGGCGTGGAAATTGGCGATACGGTCGACCTCTACGACCGCGACAGCCCCGACGCCAACGAGTACACCCAGTACTACAAGACGATGAATCCCGGGGTGCTCAAGTTCCAGCAGCGGGATGCCGACCCCGACGAGGCCAGTAGCTTCAAGAATATCATGATCTACCGCCTGGCGGAAACCTACCTGATTTCGGCCGAAGCCCATATGCGGCAGGGCAATACGGAAATGGCGCTCGAACGCATCAACGCCATCCGCGACCGCGCGGGCGCCGCGCCCTTTACGGAGATCAACCAGGAAATTTTGCTGGAAGAGCACGCCCGGGAGTTATTCTTTGAAGGACAGCGCTGGTACGCCCTGAAGCGGATGGGCGTGCTGGTCGAATACATCCGCGACCACGCCGCCAACGACAATCTGGTAAACTTTGCGCGGGAGCGGATCGAGCCCTACCACGTGAACTGGGTGATCCCCGAATCCGAGCTGGACCTGCTGGGACCTAATTATCCGCAAAACGACGGCTATTAACCCGCTCTTTGACCTCATTCATTTATATGTCTATGCGGGTATTTCCTGTGCTTATTTATCTTGGATTTATGATGTCCCTCTGCCTGAGCTCCAATTCCGTGGGCGCTCAGCCTGGGAGAAACGACCTTAGTGAGCAACCGGTCAAGGTAATGTCCTATAACATCCGGCTCGATGTCGCCAGTGATAGCGCCAATGCCTGGCCCCACAGAAAAGAATTTCTGGCCAGCCAGATCGAATTTCACGGTCCCGACATCGTCGGGACCCAGGAGGGGACCCCCTCGCAAATCGACTGGCTGGACGAGCGGCTTACTTCCTACGCGCGGATAGGTGAAGGTCGCGAAGGCGGCCACCGGGGGGAGTATTCTGCCATCTATTATAATCGCCACCGTTTTTCGTTACAGGCATCCGGTACCTTCTGGCTATCGGACACGCCTGATTCGGTGTCCGTCGGCTGGGATGCCGCCCTGCCGAGAATCGTAACGTGGGCGCGTTTTTCGGACCGCAACGGAGACCGGCCTTTTTATGCTTTCAATACCCACTTCGACCACGTGGGTGCCGAAGCGAGATTACGGAGTGTCGATCTGATCCTGGCGATGACCGATTCGCTCAATCCGGATGGGCTGCCCTTTGTCGTGACGGGTGATCTGAACCTTACCCCCGATACGCCACCCCTACAAAAGCTGGCCGCCGAACTGACCGACGCTTCGGTAGCGGCGCCCGTCCGCCTGGGGCCTGAGGGAACCTTCACCGGCTTTAACTACGGGGAGCCCGCTACGCGCCGGATCGACTATATTTTCGTTAGTCCGACGGTGGAAGTGCAAAATTTTGCCACGCTGACCGATGCCGTTGACGGGCGGTACCCCTCCGATCACTTTCCGGTGGTGGCCACGCTTGCCCTGCACCCCCGCCCGCTGATCATCGCCCACCGGGGGGCCAGCGGATACGCCCTGGAGAATTCCCTGGCCGCCTTCCGGAGTGCCGTGGAGTTACGGGCGGACATGATCGAACTGGACGTGTTTACCCTGAAGGACGGTCAGGTGGTCTGCTTCCACGATGGCGATCTGCAACGACTCACCGGAACGGAGGGGAAGATCGCGGACTATACGCTGGCCGAGCTTAACCAACTAACCCTGACGGACGGCTCGCGCATACCCCTGCTATCAACGGCCATGCAGGTCATGGACAAACAGCTTCGACTGAACATAGAACTCAAGGGGCCCGGTACGGCCGAGCCGACCTACCGGATCATTCAGCAATACATCCGCGATCACGGGTGGAAGATCGAAGACTTTCATATTTCCAGCTTTCGCCACGACGAGCTCACAAAAATGCGGGCGTTGGACTCCCGTATTGAGATCGGCATCCTGCCCCACGGCTCTCCCGTGGCGGCAATGGAAGTGGGCAACGAACTGGGGGCCGCTTCGATCAATGCGCACCTCGGTAGCCTGAACCCGGAAACCGTGGCCCAGATGCACGGGGCGGGCTTCAAGATATACGCCTGGACGGTAAACAGTCCCGCCGACATCCGACGATTGCTCGACCTCGGTATTGACGGCTACATCACTAATTATCCCGACCGGGTGGCGCGCATCGCCGCGGAGTAAAGTATGTCACCTATGAAGCTTCTTCCGATTCTTGCTGCCTGTTGTTTAGCGTCGTGTGCTACGCCCACCGGCAACAGCGACCGGACCGAAACGCCCCCCAATATCCTGCTCATCGTGGTCGACGACCAGGGCTACGCCGACTTTTCCCCCTTTGATAACTACGACGGGGCGGCGCACACTACCAGCATGGCCCGCCTGGCCGAGTCGGGCACCGTGTACACGCAGGCCTACGTGACCGCGCCGGTGTGCAGTCCCTCCCGGGTGGGGTTACTGACCGGCAAGAATCAGTTTCGTTGGGATGGACCGGCAAGTTGGGGACCCGGTCTGCCGGAGAACGTAAAAACCATGGCGGAATACCTCCGCGAGGCCGGCTACGCGACGGCGCGGATCGGCAAAAACGACCTCGGCCGAAATTTTCACGCCAAGTATGACAAGCGGGAATATCCTCTGCGCCACGGCTACGATGAATTTCTCGGTTTCAACGCCCACGCGCATGATTTCTGGCTGCACGGGACGGCCATACGCGACCGGACGCCCGATCCCTCCGGTACCAGCGCGGTGCTCGGCCCGCTACTGCATAACGAATCCGAGAAGAGCTACGAGGAGGGATACCTGACGGATATCCTTACGGACGAAGCCATCGATTACCTGGGTAACGATGATCGGGGCCAAAAACCTTTCTTTCTCACGCTGGCCTACAATGCGGTCCATCACCTCATTCACGAGGTTCCACCGTCCTATTTAGAGCAGTACGGAGCGTCGCCCATCGCAAACTATGATCCGGCCGATAGCCTGGCGTTCGGGCAGCATCCCGTGGGATCGTATTCCGCCTACTACGATAAATATTCGCGGGTCGGAGCCATCGCATCGGACGAGCTGCGCGCGTACTACCTCGCCAATCTGCATAGCCTGGACGACAACATCGGGCGGCTGCTGGACGCCCTGGCCGCTCAGGGACTGCGGGAGAACACCCTCATTGTATTTATTTCAGACAACGGCGGTTCGCCGCTGACCGGGGCCAATAACGCACCGCTCGCCGGAGGCAAGTATTCATTGTGGGAAGGAGGTATCCGGGTTCCGATGGCGCTCAGCTGGCCCGGGCACGTGGCGGCGGGAGCGCAGGAAGACCGCGTGGTTTCCGCCCTTGACATATTGCCCACCGTGGCGCGGGCAGCCGGCATCGAATTGACGGATACGACCCTTGATGGCCGGTTACTGTCCGAACCCGATCCGGACCGGCTGCTCGTGTGGAAATGGCAAAAGACCTATGCGGTGCGCCGGGGAGATTACAAGCTGACCAACGCCGATGAGAATCACTGGAAAAGCGATCCATCGGACCAGTACATCGCCCCGGTGGTCGACGACCTGGATCGCAAACTATTCAACGTAGCAGCGGACCCCGGGGAGCGCAACGACCTTTCCGCGGCCATGCCCGATAAGGTCAGGGAACTGGAAGAAGCCTATACCCAGTGGTGCGCGGACAATTTGCAAGCTTACTAGGCCGGAATGTAGATACTACGATGCGCTAAAATTCTTATTCAACTTTTCACGCTCTTAACTCGATTACTATGAAATCAATTTTTACCCTATTTACCGTGCTACTCCTGGGGGGTATGTCGGCGCAGGACCTGGATTCGGGTCTGGTGATCCACTACCCCTTAGACGGGAACCTGACGGATAGCATCTCCTCGGAAACCGCGGAGAATAATGGCAACCTCACTTTCGAGGAAGGTCTGCTGGGATCGGCGGTCCGGTTCTTCAACCAGGATGCCTACTTCGTCACCCCGGCGGAGAAACTGCAGGTCGGTCTGGAAGCGGATGGCGGCACCGCCGGCACCTTCGCCATGTTCGTCAACCACCGCGAGGCTCCCCTGGCAACGGACCGGCAGAACTACATCGCTCAGAAGAACGGTTGCGGCCCCGACGACAACAACCGGGGACGCGTAGTTCTTTACCGCCAGGATCCGACTAATGAGTCCGATCCGGACAGCCTGATCTCCTTCGTAACCGGTCGCCCCCTCCGCACGCAGTACAAGCTGGATATGGCGGATACCTGGATCCACCTGGCCCTCACCATCGATCCGGAAACCCGGGAGTGGGCCTTCTTCGTCGACGGCGTACAAACCGCCCGCGACACGTTTACCGGCACCACCCAGGCGGAGAATTCCTGTGGGGAGTTCGTCATCGGTCACCACCTGACCTTCGACAACGAAACCCAGACCTTCGACGGGCTGATGGACGACCTGCGCTTCTACAACCGGGTGCTCACCCAGGAGGAGATCACCCTGCTCGCCAACCAGGGGACGACCTCCACCCGGGAAGAGATTGCGACGAACGCGTTCTCTCTGGCGCCCAATCCGGCGTCCACCGATCAGGCCGTGACCATCAGAATGGATCATTCCGTGTTCCAGCGCGGCTCCGCCCTGCGACTTCACGTCGTGGATGCCACCGGCCGACGGGTGCTGGAGCAGCGGTACGATTCGGTGGTCGACCGGTTAACGCTGAATCACCAACTGGTGTCCGGTGTCTACACCCTTATGCTCACCGACGGCGAAAGGCTGGCTACGCAGCAGCTTATGATCCGGTAGCGCTTACTGATTGATTAGCGAAGGCCCCTCCTGGTTTACCGGGAGGGGCCTTCGTCGTTAGCTTCGTTCGCCGAAGCGGGTCGGGGACCTACCTGCCTTACGGGGATAATCCGCCGGCCCTATCCCCTGGTTCTCACCCGTATCCTCGGAAGGGTAGTCGGCTACGATGCCTTGATGCACCCTGCCGATATCGTTCTCGGTCACTACGGCTCAGCGTGATAACGATGTAATGGACCAGCTACAACGGTCGAGGCTGGAATTTGCTCCTTGCACCGGGGCAAGACGTGGATCTGGAGCATACGCCCGGATCGCCGCGTTGCCACTTACGAACTCCGCATATCATTTTGGTGCAGGGCAGGCCGGTCTTCCTGTCCCGGCTAAATAATGCCGCGGCCTTTGGTGGCGGCCCCCCAATAATGGCGGACTTCGATCCCAATGTTGACGGGCGATTTTCTGTGGTTGCGATTGCAGTACGGGTTACTGTTTGGCGACCACATACCCAAGTGCGTCCGGGAAGAAGCCCCCGAAGCGTCAGCAGCAATGCCGTTTCTTCTCTTCAGGGAAACAGTTCAAGCACGACTTAAACTTCCAGAGCAACACCTGGACAACGATTGGCGCAATTTCTTAGCTAAGCCTCCCTCCCCAGGCAGTATTCGGACGGGATGGACAGTTGATGGCCGCAGCTCAGGCTTCAGCACGAATCTATTTGGTACGATCAGCGGCTTCTGTGATCTCCATCACAAACGACAGTGGAATTACTGCCCAATTTTGCAGAGCATATTCGCTTATCCCCGCTCATGGCCTTCTCTCTCCGCCCCCCCATCATCGACTGGCTCACGAATTACGACCGTAGCTGGTTCTCCCATGACCTGACGGCCGGGCTGACCGTTGGCGTGATGCTTATTCCCCAGGGCATGGCCTACGCCCTACTGGCGGGCCTGCCGCCGATCTACGGCCTGTACGCCGCGACCCTACCCCTGTTGATTTACGCCGTGTTAGGTACCTCCCGGCAACTGGCAGTGGGACCGGTGGCAATGGATAGTCTCCTCACCGCCACCGGGGTCGGGGCGCTGGCCGTTGTGGGGACAGAGAATTACCTGTACCTCGCCGTCCTGTTGGCTCTTTTAGTGGGTACCATCCAGTTGCTGGCCGGCGTAATGCGGTTGGGCTTCCTGGTGGACCTACTATCACGGCCCATCATCAGCGGGTTTACCTCGGCGGCGGCGCTCATCATCGGACTCAGCCAATTGCAGCACCTCCTAGGCGTGGATCTCGGACGTAGTGCCTACGTGCACCAAATTTTATGGTCGGCGACTAACCGGATCGGTGACGTCCAGTTTATCACGCTGGCCATCGGGCTGACCGGAATCTTGGTGCTGGTAGGATTAAAGCGTTGGACGCCGGCTATTCCGGGTCCGCTGGTTGTTGTCGTACTGTCGGTGCTGGCGGTCTTCTTCTTCGGGTGGCACGCGGAGGGGGTCCGCATTGTGGGAGAGGTACCGGCGGGTCTGCCGGCGCTGGGATTTTCCTCGCTGGCGTGGAGCGATATACAGGCACTACTGCCAACCGCTTTGACCATAGCGTTGATCGGCTTTATGGAGGGGATTGCGGTCGCCAAAGCCGTCAATGCCCGTCACCCGGAGTACACCGTCGTACCCAATCAGGAGCTGATCGCTATTGGTGCCTCCAACATCGGATCCGCGCTGGTGAGCGGCTTTCCCGTGGCCGGGGGCTTTAGCCGGACGGCGGTTAACGATCAGGCCGGGGCAACCACCGGACTGGCGGCGATCATCAGCGCCGGCGTGATCGTGCTTACCCTCCTGTTCCTTACCCCGCTATTCTACTACCTGCCACAGGCGGTCCTGGCTTCCATCATTATGGTGGCGGTGTTCAAACTGATCGACTGGCGGGAAGCGGTCCGGCTGTGGCGGGTCGATCGGTCGGACTTTTGGATGCTGGCCGTGACGTTCCTGGCTACGCTCATTTTGGGTATTCAGACCGGCATTGCAGCCGGGGTGGCTCTGTCCATCGGCGTACACGTCTACCGCAGCATGCGCCCCCACCTGGCGGTGCTGGGTCGCATTGAGGGAACGCATACCTACCGGAATGTAAATCGTTTTGCGGATGCTCTGGAAGAACCGGGAACGCTGATCCTGCGCTTCGACGCCCCCCTCTACTTCGGTAATATGAGCTACTTCGAAGCGCAGCTCGACAGCCTGCTGGCCGCGCGCCAGCGGGTGTTGCACACCATTGTACTGAACGCCGAGGGGATTGCCGGTATCGACAGCAGCGCGATGTACGGGCTACGCCGCTTCGTGACGGACCAACAAAGCCGTGGGGTGACGGTACGCCTGGCGGGCGTGATCGGTCCGGTACGCGATGCGATGAAGAAGGCCGGATTATTCGAGGATATCGGCCGCCAGAATTTCTTCCTCGATGTCGACCAGGCGGTCCATAACCACAGCCGGACCGGCTACGCCCTACAGAATAACGTCCCCTGACTGCGGCTATGTGATGCACATCACTGACCCGGGGAAACCCGCCGCCTACCTTTACAAAAGCAAAAATTGTATACCATGAAAGTCGAACAGATCTATACCGGATGCCTCGCCCAGGGGGCTTACTATATCGAAAGCGCCGGGGAAGCCGTAATTATCGATCCACTGCGGGAAACGGGACCTTACCTTAAGCAACTGGAAGAGACCGGGGTCCGGCTCAAGTATATTTTCGAAACGCACTTCCACGCCGATTTTGTGTCCGGCCACCTGGACCTGGCCCGCGAAACCGGGGCTAAAATCGTCTACGGGCCGTTGGCCGATCCGGATTACGCCATTTACTCCGCCACCGACGGGGAGGAATTGCGGGTGGGTGAGCTGACCTTCGTGGTACTCCATACGCCGGGGCACACCATGGAAAGCAGCACCTTCCTGCTGCGCGACGAGGCGGGTAAGGACCACGCCATCTTTACCGGCGATACCCTCTTCCTGGGCGACGTTGGCCGGCCCGACCTGGCCATCAAGCAGGGGGAAATGACACGGGAGGATCTGGCCGGCCACCTCTTCGACAGTCTGCGGGCTAAGATCATGCCGCTGGCCGACGACGTGCTGGTGTACCCCGCCCACGGAGCCGGATCCGCCTGCGGCAAGAACCTGAGCAAGGAGACCTTCGGCCGGCTCGGCGATCAGAAAGAGACGAACTACGCCCTGCGTGCCGATATGAGCCGGGCCGAGTTCGTGCGGGAAGTGACCGCCGGACTGACCCCGCCGCCCCAGTACTTTGCCAAAAACGCCCAACTGAACAAGGGTGGATACGGAAGTTTCGACGACGTGCTCGGTCGCGGTAACCGGGCCCTGACGCCGGAGGAATTCGAGCAACTGGCAGAAAGCGAAGACGCGCTAATACTTGATGTGCGCGACCGGGAGAACTTTGTCGCCGGTTTTATACCCAACAGCATCTTCATCGGTATCGACGGGCAGTTTGCCCCCTGGGTCGGCGCCCTCATCGTGGACATCAAACAGCCCATACTGATCGTGGCCCCCGCCGGTCGTGAGGAAGAGGTGGTTACCCGGCTGTCCCGGGTAGGCTACGACAACACCCTCGGGTACCTCGATGGCGGCCTGGAGGCCTGGCGTACGTCCGGCCGGGAGGTCGATACTATCCCGAGCATTTCCGCCGCCGAGTTCGCCACGCGCGTGGAAGGTGGTGCGGTCAAGCACATCCTGGATACGCGCAAGCCGACCGAGTATCTGGCCCAGCGACTGGAAGCCGGGGAGAACTTCCCGCTCGACTACATCAACGGTAGCCGGATGCGGGAACTCGACCGGGAAGAGACCTATTACCTCCACTGCGGAAGCGGCTACCGGTCGCTCATTGCCGCTTCTATTCTCCAGGCCCGCGGCTACCGCCACCTGGTCAACGTGGAGGGAGGATGGAACGCTATTAAGGACACGGACCTGCCGAAGACGGCCTATACCTGTCCGACTAAAATGGATCAACAGGAGGTGGACCGAGCCGTACAGGCGGTGCTTTAGATCGTTTTTAAGTTTTTAGGGAAGGCGTCGGGATTATTCCCGGGGCCTTCCCCCTCATTCCTGATTTCACACAATACCATATATACGCTGACTCTGGTACATGCTTCCTAGGTCTTCTATGACGTATTGAAAGTGTCACGCTGCAAATACCGGCCTAATTAAATGATGCATTGCTTTTGCTCATTGAAATTGCCGAATAGTAAGACCGTCTTGCTACACTTCCTGACCCTTCAGCATCTGATTCCAATACATAAATGGCAGTCCGTACTTCTTCAGCATCCATAGCCGCCAGTGCTCTTTAGAACTGTCGGAAACAAACAGTTGCTTTAGTTTGGGATCGGGGATGAACTTATTATCGTAGTCGAACTCCGCCAGCACCATCTGGCCATAATCGGTGACCAGCGGGCAGCTGGAGTAGCCATTGTATGATTTGTGCCCGAGCTGGTCCGCCACAATGAGGCGGTCCAGGTTGTCTACCACCACCGGCACTTGTTTGCGGATTGCCGCGCCGGTCTTGGCAGTGGGTACGCCCGCTACATCTCCAAGGCCGAAAATGTTAGCGTGGCTCTTGTGTTGCATGGTATGCTTATCGACGTCCAACCAACCTGCATCATTGACCAGGGAAGACGTCTGTACGAACTTAGGCGCCACGGAGGGCGGCGCCGTATGAAGCATGTCGAAGTGGATTCCGTGGAGATCTCCGTCGGATTCCATTTTTATGTTCTTGTGATTGTGCTCCTTCATGTGGTCGGCGAAGCGATACCATGCGATGCGATTGGGCCCGTCAACCTTGGCTAACTGGTAGCCAAACCGGAGATTGATGTCCTTGCGGTCGACTACCTCCATCAGGGTTTTTGCAATTTCCTTTACTCCAAAGATGACGGTGCCAGCAGTGGCGAAAACTACCTCCAGCCGGTCGCGCATCCCCTCATTGGCCCAGTGGCTTTCGGCCAGGTACATGATTTTTTGAGGTGCTCCGCCGCACTTGATGGGTGTGGTGGGTTGGGTGAAGAGTGCCGTCCCGCCTTTGAAGTTTTTGATCACTCGCCAGGTGTGTTGAGGATCGGTGTAGTTACTACACACTACACCCTTATCCATGGCATCTCCGAGGCCGGGCACCAGGCTGAAGTCGTAGGCCAGACCCGGGGCCACCACTAGGTAGTCGTAGGTAATGTCTCCGCTAGTTGCCGTATGTACCGTATTGTTTACGGGATCGAAACCCGTAGCCCGGTCTTTGATCCGGGTGGCCTTTTCCGGCATGACCGATGCCATTGGCCGGCCGGTCTTATCGTAATTGTACGTACCCCCGCCAACGAGTGTCCAGGCGGGCTGGTAATAATGCGTGTCGGCCGGTTCAATAATGGCTACATCTTTACGGTTTTTTTGCTTGATGAGTTGGGCGGCGGTCATAATACCGGCCGTACCGCCGCCGATGATAAGAATTTCGTGGTGCGTTTGCATAGAGAGGACTTTAAGTTTGGTGGAAGATAGTCTCAGTGAGAAGGCCCTTTCTGTGATCTAGATCACAAAGCAAAACGCACGTATCTCGAAACCGGGTGCCGCAAAAAAGTCCCCCGGATCATTCCGTATGTGATCCCGATCACCAAACCCTGCCGGGGAACCCGCGATCTTTGATGTATTCAACCGGTCGGGTTGACCGGCCCTAAACTACCCCATCATGTCCGTTCGCAGTAGCCTTCACGCCTCCCTTCAGCACAAGTGTGCCACCTGCCATGAGGGAGAGATGTTCAAGCACCCGATCGCCGAATTACGGCAACCGTTTGAGATGCACGACCGCTGTCCCGTGTGCACGGCGAACTACTTCCCCGAGCCGGGTTATTACTACGGGGCGATGTTTACATCCTACTTTCTGTCGGCCTTCCTTAGCCTGGGCTTTGTAATGCTTACGCACTGGGTTTTAGGTTGGAGCCTTGTAGGTTCTTTTGTCGGACTTACTCTTCTTGTCGCCGTGGCGTTCGTCTGGTGGTTCCGGTTTTCGCGGGCCCTCTGGCTGAACCTGATGGTTCGTTACCGTCCGGAGCGGTCGCCTACGTCGACGGCAAGCTGTTGAACACCATTTACTCCAACCGGAACGCCCATCCGATGCTAGCTACCACAGCCTCGGACCGCGGTGCGAGAGTTGATTCAGCAGGGCTATTCATACTCTATATAAAGTGAGTGCCCGAACCTGGCTAATTCGGTTGGTCCGCCTAATTTTGCCTTAAATCACCAGCAACAT
>JBASAV010000155.1:0-4694 GCA_049650785.1 Lewinella sp.
GTGTTGCTCCTACTGTACTCGTTGGGAAAAACTTTCCACCTGTCCTCGCTCATCATCATCTTGACCTTCGGCCTCACCATCGCCAACATGCGCCTTTTCTTCCGAGGAAAGCTCAAGAAGTGGTTGAATTATAAAAAGGCCCTACACATCTACGAAGACCTGCACGTGGTCACGGTGGAAACGGCCTTCGTGGTGCGTACTTTCTTCTTCGTGATCTTTGGTGTTACCATTTCCCTGGCTTCACTACTGAATGTTGACGTAGCAATCGTCAGCATGCTGATCATCCTGAGCATCTACCTCATCCGCTTTATTTTGCTGCGCATTTTCATCGGGCCGGATCTACTTCCCCAGCTCTTCGTGGCTCCGCGCGGCCTGATCACGATCCTGTTATTCTACAGCATACCGCAGCAGATTCAGGTAGCCGGCTTCGAGCCCGGCGTGCTGTTGTTCATTATCATCGGCACCAGCCTCATCATGACGTTGGCCATGGTCATCGACAAAAAGCGTACCACCTCGGCCATCCGCAAAGTAGCCAGTGCCCCAATTGGCTACGAACGGTGGAAAGCACCCAGCCTCGACGACGCCGTAGTGGAACGGGAAGCCGAACACTAGCCCCCCGTCCCCGACCTTTATAAGCCGAACTACTTCATGCCCTTATCCAACAAATGGCTCATCGTGCCGGGCGTACTGCTCGCGGCGGCTACCGTAGCCTTTTTTCTAGGTCCGACGATCGATATTCCGGAATACAATACCGCATTTCCGGATATCCCGGAAGACCTCGGCGAACTCGAAAAGCGAATAGATAGCCGCGAGCGGGACGTACCGGCGCGCCCCAACAACGAGGCCCGTATTGTCTGGGCGGATGGCCAACAGCAACCCACGGAGTACGCTTTCGTCTACCTGCACGGTTTCGGTGGCAGCTACCGGGACGGCTACCCGGTAAACGTCAACCTGCCGGCGATTTTCGGTGCCAATGCCTATTTGAGCCGCTGGTCCGGTCACGGCCTGATTGCGGACGACGCCCTGGAACTGTTTACCCCGGACAATGCGTGGAGCGACGCTAAAGCCGCCCTGCTGATCGGCCAGCGCATCGGTAAGAAAGTCATTCTGTTTACCACTTCTACCGGCGGAACGCTTGGACTCAAACTTGCCGCGACTTACCCGGACCGCGTGCATGCCCTCATCAATATTGGTCCGAATGTGGAGGATGACCAGCCGGGCGCTTCCCTGCTAATGTCTCCCTGGGGCCACGAACTGGCGCACCTGGCCTCGATGGGGCAGAAGCGCAAGATCGAGCACGAGGAGCCCGGGGCCGATCAGTATTTCGACACCATCTATCCGGCCGAAGCCCTGGTCCACCTCCAGGTCCTCGTCCAGACCACCATGGTCGACAGCACCTTCACGAAGGTGGAGTGCCCGGTCTTAAGCCTGTACTACAAAGAGAATTTTTTTCAGAAGGATCAGCACGTGGAAGTCTCCCGGCTCCCGGCCGTCCACGATCTGTTTGCCACCCCGCCGAGGGAAAAGATGATCGTGACCTTACCCACCCCCAAGTCACACTTCATGGCCAGTGACATCAAGTCAAAGGACTGGATGGCTACACAACGGGTCATCGCTAAATTCTGCCTGGATGTACTTGGGATGAAGCCCTTATACCCCATCGATCACGTCGCGAACGCTACCGGCCTGTAGCAGCCGCTGTCTGGCTTCTTCGTAAGCCAGCCCGGTGGCTTCCACGATCATCTTCGTTCCGCGGTCGATCAGTTTCGCGTTACTGAGTTTCATGTCCACCATCCGGTTATCCCGGACGCGGCCGAGGCTTATCATGACGGAGGTCGTGATCATATTCAGGATGAGCTTCTGCGCCGTACCGCTCTTCATACGCGTGCTTCCGGTCACGACCTCGGGCCCGACCACCGCTACAATGGGGTGCTGGCAGACGGTGGTAACCGGTGCGCCAGGATTGCAGGTAACGCATCCCGTTAGCAAACCCGCCTCCCCGGCCCGTTGCAGCCCGCCGATTACGTAAGGCGTGGTACCGGAAGCGGCAATACCGATGAGAATATCGTCTGAATTTGGCGCATGCGGCTGAAGATCTTTCCAGGCCTGTCCCTCACTGTCTTCCGCCGCTTCGACGGCGTCGCGGAGCGCCCGGTCACCCCCGGCAATCAGACCGATCACCATACCGGGTGGCACACCGTAGGTCGGCGGACATTCGCTGGCGTCGAGAACACCGAGCCGGCCGCTGGTACCCGCACCGATGTAGAATAAGCGGCCACCACGCTCCATGCGGGGCACGATCTCTTCCACCAGCTTGGTGAGCAAGGGAATACACTCCCCTACGGCCGGAGCTACCAGTCGATCCTGTTCATTTATGAAAGTAAGCAGTTCACTGGCGGAACGCTTTTCCAGATCGCGGTAGGGTCCTGGCTGTTCGGTAATGTGCATAGCGGTTCTAGTTGTCCGCTGCTAAGAACGCTTCTTTCGTCGGAATGGCCATGTCACGGCTGCTGTCTTCGCCGGATAGGGAGGAGATAAAGGCACGTATTTCCGCACTAAGTTCTTCCACCTTGGCATGCAATTGCTCGCCTTCCACCCGTTGGCTTTTGGATGGACGACCGGGGAAGGAGGAGACGGCCGAATAAAGCTGGCTGACCTGTTCGCCGATCCTCTCTCCCTTGTTCACGTAACCATCGCCACCGGTGAAGACGATTTTTCCGTGCAGGGCAACCGCACGGTCAGCCAGCGTTCCCAGTTCCGATTCCCGCGCCTGCCGCCCCACCTGTTCCAGCGCCTCGTGCAGGTAGGCCAGTTCCTCCGAGTCATTGAATAATTGCATGAGCAGCGTGTACTGCTCGGCGCGTGCCTCCCGGGTATACGGAGACGCTGGATCCACGGCCAGCACCACCTCCGTCTGAAAAGTATCCTTCCCCTTGACCAGTTCGACGCGGTAGTTTCCGGCCGGTAAGCGCGGACCGAACATGGTACCGAATTGGGCGGAACGGTTATCGCTGGGTGGAGCTTTCGGTTTTTCGGACGTGGTGGGTAGCGATACCATATTAAGTCCTGCCCCCTTGCCCGCCTGAAGGGTACGGATCAGTTCTTTATCCCGATAGATGTTGACGAACATCTTTCCGAATGTGTGGCGCTTGCTCGCGTAGTAAAGGACGTTCAGGTTCTCGCTGGGATTCGGACCGATGAACTGCCCCTGCCCCCCGTATTCATTTCCTCCTGCGGCCCCGCGCTCGGAAAAAAAGAAAGTGTCCCGTTCCAAAAAAGTGATGGCGTCCTTGCCGATAGCCGGACCCAATTGCCGAAGGGCTTCCAGGTCGTCGAGAATGATCACCCCGCGGCCGTGGGTTCCCATGATCAGGTCGCCCGCTTCGGGGTGAATGACCATATCGCGTATCCCGACCAACGGCACTTCGTTGCGGAAGGGTGCCCAGCTGACGCCGGCGTCCAGGCTGAGGTAAAGACCAAACTCCGTCCCCAGGTAGAGTAAAGACGGTTGCTCCGGGTCCTGGCGCACACTGAGGGCGTAGCCACGAAGGTCCTCACCCATCAGCCGCTCCCAGGTCTGCCCGGCATCGGTGGTGCGGTAGAGGTAGGTGTCCATGTCCCCCCGCCGGTGATTATCGAAGGTGACCAGGGCGGTTTGCGGATCATGCGGACTGGCATCAATAAAGGTGACCCAGCTACCGCTCGGCAAGTCCTCGGTGGTGGGGTTCACCTTATTCCAGTTGTCACCGCCGTCGAGCGTCACCTGGAGATTCCCGTCATCGGTGCCAACCCAGATGATGTCCGAATCCCGGGGGCTCTCGGCCACGGCGTACACCGTCGTATGGTTCTCCGCCCCGGAGTTGTCGATGCTCAGCCCCCCACTTTTCCACTGCTGTTGGAGGCTGGTATCGTTAGTGGTCAGGTCCGGACTGATCCGCTGCCAGCTGTCTCCCTCATCCGTGCTGAGGAACAGGTACTGACTGGCAAAGTACAGCCGTTCGCCATCCGGGCTGAGGTAGAGCGGAGCGCTCCAGTTAAACCGCAGCTCTTCCGCCGCTTCGTCCGGGTAGGGCGTTATGCTCTTGGCCCGTCCGGTACGTTCGTCGAAGCGCGCCAGATTCCCCCCCTGGTATTCGCTGAAGACGTAATAATGTTGCGTGGGATGACGGAAACTGTAGAAGCCGTCACCGCCCAGCGTCTTTCGCCAGTCGGCATTCTCAATCCCCCCCGGCTGGCTACTGGGTCCGTACCAGCTGCCATTGTCCTGTAGCCCGCCGTAGATCCGGTACGGTTCCTCGCGGTCAACGGAGACGTGATAGAACTGGCTGACCGGCAGGTTCTGCCACATCTTGAAGGTGTAACCCCGGTCCCGGCTTTCGTACACCCCGCCGTCCGTAGCCATCAGGATGTGCCGTCCGTCTTTGGGATCGATGTAAACGTCGTGCGCATCCGAATGCGTACGCTGATCCATAGTTCGCCAGCTGTTTCCGGCGTCCTGCGTGATGACGGCGTTGAGGCCGCACTTCACTACGATACTGTCGTTGCTCGGATCAACGGTCAACTGCGCGAAATAAAAGGGACGGATCTGATTGGGAAAGGTGCGATCGACCAGGGCCCACGTGTCACCACCGTCGGCGCTCCGGTAGAGGCCCTTGGTTTCCTTGGTGCCGGTCTCCACGCTCGCGTAGACGACC